>CALGJS010000235.1 GCA_937927835.1 uncultured Saprospiraceae bacterium
ACCCAAAACCCAAAACCATCAACATCCCCGTTCCAGCCATCACATAAAAAAGTACATCATACCCAAACCTATCTGCAATTTGAAAACCAAGAATCGGCGCAATGATCAATGATATCGAAAAAGTCATGGAATAATATCCCATATAAGATCCTCGATTTTGATCATTAGAACGACTAAAGGCAAAACTATTGGTAAAGGGAAACATAAATATTTCTCCAATGCTAATTGTAATCATAAATAATACTGGCATAAGATACCAAGGAAAATACGTATCAGGCAACACAAAAAATAAATACGATAAACAAACCATACTAGTGCCTACCATTACCCAATATAAATTTGTTTTTCTATTATCACAATGATCAACCAATGGCATCTCGACTGCTGCAATCAACAATCCATTCAACGCCATTAGATATCCAACATTCGCTTTAGTAAAATGAAGGATCTCTTTTAAGTAAACAGGAATGATAAAAATCAACTGCATAAAAATAATGGCAATCATCGTTGTCAAAAATAGAAAAAACAAATAAACTCGATCTTGAAAAATAGAAGCAGGAATTTCACCTTTCTCAGTCTCTTGATGTTGTGGCTTTACATTTCTAGGTATTTTCCACCAAACAAAAAGACCCGCAAAAATACAAGTAATCCCATCTATGACGAACAACCACGAAAATCCTATCGTCTCCGCAATCAATCCTCCAAACGCAGGCCCAACACCAAAACCTAGATTGATGGCCAATCGAATCAAAGAGATAGAACGTGTTCGATCTTTCTCTGGACTAAAAATAGCGACCGCTGAAAATAAGGCAGGCCGAAATAGGTCATTGATCAGACTAAGCAGAAAAATAAAGATCATTACTGAATAAAGATCTTTTTGAAACATCAATAAAAAAAACATAAACCCTCCCAGAAAAAACGACCAGAACATCGTATGGAAATACCCAATAATGTCCGTCAACTTTCCGCCAAGGTAAGAGCCCGCCACAGAACCCGCTCCAAAGCAAGCCATGATATAACCAGTTTGTACATCCGTAAAATCTAATTGATCGGTCAAATAGATCGTCATAAAAGGAATGACCATCGTACCCGCGCGGTTGATAAGCGTAACAAGTGCGAGCAGCCAGATGACAGGGGAGAGTCCCGTAAAGGATTCTTGGTAACGAGCGTAGAGGTTTTGGAGCATAGGTCGTTATTTAAAATCGAAATCTATCTATTGATTACCTACAGAAAATGCAAATAAAAGCAAATTTCCAATTAGAATAGGTTCGATTGATAAACAAAACGCAGGATAGTAATTAATACTATCCTGCGTTAATCACAGCTCTATAACTCCGTTTTTACTAAATCAGTTCCGCATCATTATAAGAACCTTGATGGATATGGCTTTGACCAACGGGCCGCTCAAAAATTAATTTGGTATTGATCCGTCCTTTGTACCACATCGCACCATAATCTTGTGCCATCTGAACAAATCGCCATCCATCTAAGGCATATTGGTGGATAATATCTTCAAAATTTTCTTTTGGCTTTCCGCTCCACATCGAATGCTTTATTTCTATGATTTTATAAGTGTACATATCGTGAATTTTATGGGTTGATAAATTGTCTAATTGTTTACCTAAAGTTATGTGTTTTTAAGGGTGTTTGCTTATAATATCGACGAATGAAGTCAGATTTTCGATGACCAACTATTTTTTAGTCAAAACCTATTTAGAAAATATTAGACCCACCGAAAACGGAGCGTTTACGGGAAGAAATAGTTTACACAAAAAAATCTATCAAAAAGTCCAATCTCCCTTATAAATCCTTAAATTTGCGCCTATGAAAGACACGGTTAGTACAATGATAAAAGGGATGGCAATGGGTACGGCGGAAGTGATTCCAGGCGTATCAGGTGGCACGATTGCCTTTATTACAGGCATCTACGAAAAATTACTGAATACCATCAAAGCTTTTGGTCCAGGATTAATTCCAGTTTTTAAGGAGTCTGGAATCAAAGGGGTTTGGTCTACCGTCAACGGACCTTTCTTAGCTCGATTGCTAGGTGGAATGGTGCTTGGAATCGTCTTTGGCGTTTTTGCTATTTCTTATTTATTAGAAACTTATCCACCTGCCGTTTGGGCATTTTTCTTTGGACTCATCATTGCGTCGGCGATTTATATTGGTCGGCAGATTACTCGTTGGGGACCCGGTGAAATATTGCTGTTGATTCTTGGTGCGGTAGTGGCCTATGGAATTACGATGATCGTTCCTGCACAAGGATCTGAATCGTTGATCTTTGTATTTTTTTCTGGAGCTATCGCTATATCCGCTTTGATTTTACCAGGAATTTCTGGCAGTTTTATTTTGCTGATCATGGGTATGTATAGTTATATTATTACGGATACGCTCAAACCAGCGCTGAAGACTTTGGCACCTGATAAGTTGATGATTATGGTGGTCTTTGCATTAGGTTGCCTTACGGGATTGATGACCGTTTCACGATTATTATCTTGGACGTTTAAGCATTACCGAAATCTTACCTTAGCTACTTTGACAGGTTTTATGTTGGGATCATTAAATAAGATTTGGCCTTGGCGTAATGCCATAGACTGGTTGCGAGATAAGAGTGGGGTAATTATTTTAAAAGATGATGGAATTACTCCTAAGAAAATTTTATTAGAAGAAAATGTTTGGCCTGGAAATTACAGCGGCGGAGATGCGTTGATTTTAGCAGTGGTTGTTTTGATGATCGTTGGCTTTTTATCTGTTTTTCTATTAGAACGTTTAGGTAGTAAAAAGGATTAGTAGTATGCGTTTAGAATTATTTTATGATGGGGGAGTGTTCAGTAAAGTGTGTCATCTTTGTCGTATTAGCATTGCGTAATACGAAACCGATTAACCAATCAACTAATTAACATTAACTTATATATATATTCAATGTTTACTATGTGGTTTAAGTTAATTATCTAGACACAGTTAATTGCCCCCCCCCTATCGAACCAGCGCATCCTTTTGCATAAAACCTTGGAGGATTAAACTTACTATGATCGTAATTCCACATCCAATTAGATTAAGCCATAGGTAAGCGATGCTAATTATTTCATGATAATCCATTAGAAAAATTGAAACAACACAAATTTCACCGATAATTGCGGCCCAAAAGATGGCATTGCCTTTTACAGCTTTGATAAAAAATCCGACGGTAAATACACCTAAGATGGTTCCATAAAATAAGGAGCCTACGATATTTACAAACTCAATTAAATTTTCAAATAAAGAGGCACCTGCGGCAAAAGCCAGTGCGGCCATTCCCCACATCAACGTGAACATCTTAGCAGCGCGTAGATAATGTTGGTCACCATATTTATCACCGAAATACCGACGATAAAAATCTACCGTGGTACAACTCGCTAATGCACTTAATTCCGAAGCGACCGAAGACATGGCTGCCGCGAAAATTACCGCCAAAAGAAGTCCTACCAATCCACTAGGCAGATAGGTCGTGACAAAAGAAATAAACACATAGTCAGTATCTCTGGTTTCTATGGAAGATACATTAGGGTAATTTACTTCGTAACTTTTTAATAATCCTTCGACATCTTTTCGAATAATTCGGTCGCGTCGGTCGAGTACATTTAGTTCTTTTTTGACGGTTGCAATTTGCGTCTCATCTTCACTGTCAATCGCAGCGATCATTGAAGTAATTTTGGCCTTTTTTAAATCAAAGACTTCATCAAAATTTTGTTGGACTAGCTCAAAGCTATCGCGGTATTCTGGTTTACTATTTAGAATTTCTACATTGGCTGGATTAAAATGGACGGGTGGTTTTGTAAATTGAAAAAACATAAACACCATGATTCCCACAAACAAAACAAAGAATTGCATCGGTACTTTAAAAATCCCGTTAAAGATCAATCCTAGTCGACTTTCGGTCAAGGTCTTACCAGAAAGATATCGTTGTACCTGACTCTGATCCGTTCCAAAATAAGATAGAAATAAAAAGGTCCCACCGAAAAGTGCCGACCACATATTGTATTTATTATCTAAATCGAATTTAAAATCTACGACGTTGAGTTTCCCCATTTTTCCTGCGACAGATACGGCATCTCCAAAAGAAATTTCAGGCGGCAATTTATTTATAATCACCCAAAAAGCGACAAATAGTCCACTTAGGATAATGATCATTTGTTGTTTCTGTGTCTGACTCACCGCAGTGGTTCCACCAAAAACGGTATAAGCAATTACGATCACTCCTAAAATTAAAATTGTCAAAGAGAGACTCCATCCCAAAATGACGGACATGATAATAGCTGGTGCATAAATGGTGATTCCTGCAGCTAATCCTCTTCCTAACAAAAATAAAAAGGCGGTAAATTGTCGGGTTTTTAAATCAAATCTCTGCTCTAAATATTCGTAGGCCGTATAAACTTTGAGTCGATAAAAAATCGGCAAGACAAATACACATAAAATGATCATCGCCAGGGGAAGCCCAAAATAAAACTGCGCAAATCTCATCCCATCATCAAAGCCTTGTCCGGGCGTAGAAAGAAAGGTGATGGCACTCGCCTGTGTTGCCATAATCGACAATCCGATGGTATGCCATTTTAAGGCACGATCTCCAAGGATATAACTTTCTGTACTATTGACATTACGGGTTTTCCAAAAACCATAAAGCACAATAAAAGATAAGGTAGCGACAAGAACCGTCCAGTCCAAATTACTCATAAGGGTATGTTTTGGGATTTAAGCGTGTGCTTCTGTAAATAGGTAAAATAAGAAAATCAGTACTGCATGGATGATTAGAACCATTGCGTAGATTTGATTCCATGAGTTTAAGAATGGTGGTTGTTCGTCGTCTTGCATTTTTTTTTGTTTAATCGTTGATTAGTTTAATCGTTTAATCGCTTCAATATTGAAAATCAATTCAACAAATCAACGATTAAACGATTAAACAACAATTACTTTCCGATAGAAATTAAATTGGTAAATAATCTATAAGCTCCAGGAACTCCGGCGGGTAATTCTCTAAACCAAGAATAGCCACTGTATACGAAGTGTCCTGTTCCATGCTTTGCTACGAGGAGTCCACCATCATTGGCCGGTTCGCCTGGATCATTACTAGACAAAATGGCTTCATAGCGGTCATCCCATTCGTTTGGAAAATACAATCCACGTTCTTGTACCCATCCTTCAAAGTCTGCTGCGGTAATTTTATTTGGATAATTAATTACTGAATGATTTGGCTTTAGAATTCTAACTTCTGCTTCTTCCTTTGAAACTCTTTTTCGTGATAATTTGAATGGAAATGGGCCTAGATCTTTTGTCTTTAATCGGTGTGCGGTGTTGTATTGAACGATTACGGTTCCGCCATTTTCTACATATTCCATCAATTTTGGTTGTTGAAATTTGATTCTTTCATTGGTATTGTAAGCACGAATACCAACGATCACGGCGTCGTATTTTTTCAAATTATCCACCCGAATATCTTTGTCTTCTAACAAGTCTACTCGGTATCCGATTTGTTCTAAACTCTCTGGAATTTTATCACCAGCGCCCATGATATAACCTATGCGATCTCCAGCTTTTTTAAGATCAATCTTTACTACTTTTGCTTCTTCATTTTGAAAAACAGTTTGTACTGGAATATGATCATAGTCAATCACGTTGATTCCTTTGGTGTATGATTTTCCGTTGACCATTGCGATCGGGCTGACGAGTCCAACGTCTTGTCCTTCTGGAGGAAATAGTGTAAAGCTAAAAGTCTCTTCTTCTCCTTTTTGCGCTAAATCAAAATCAATACTAGCTGGTTCTATCTTCCAACCATTTGGATGTGCGAGTTTTAATTTTCCTTTTAAGTTTGCTTGTCCAGCTTTCACCAAGACTTCTACGGAACGACCTTCTTCATTCGGAAATACAATTACTTTATTTATCAAGTTGGTAAATACTGGAGGCGTAATTTCAAAAGGACGATAGACTTCCCCTTTTACTGGATCTGTTTTTTTGTAAGCAATATCTCGATAGAAAGAAAAAGGTCTTTTATTGATTTCAAAATTAAATCGCACTTGTAAATCTCTTGGTGTTTCCGCCTGTCCAATTAAGGTTCGATCGGTCACTTTATACATTCCGTAAGAACCTTTTTCGGTTAACCAATAAGGGTTAGTGAAATTTATATTCTTTGGGAAACTAATTTCTTTATTAAAAACAATTCTCTCATTGGATCCCATTGTTTCATTAATCATCGTATCTATTCCTAATGGTAAATAGTCTATAGATTTTAAAACGATATTATTTCCCGTTCGTGTAATTGCTTCAATTTTTAGTTCTGTACTTTCTCCAGGTGTAGCAGAAAAATCACTTGCGGTTGCATCTAGAAAAATTCCTAGACAATCATAAATCACATTTTGAATATCTTCTAACTTTACGTTTTTCCAATAACTATCAGGTAAAGCCTCTGTCATCGTGTAAGCTTTCACTAAATCAGGAACACTATTTTGTGGATTTTCGTAATCGAATTTTTCACTAATATTTTCTATCAATTTTCCAATCGCAGCACCACCTTTCAAACGAGACCAAGTTGTATTGATACCAGCAAAAGGATTTTCTTTATCTACTGGTTGATCTCCTTTTAAGAACTCAAGGTACTCCTGCATTGAACCACGAGCAGGGGTAGATCCCATTCCTTGACACTTATGCATGGAGCGACTTTCGGCTGCAATCTCATTATTTGATTTTCCTTTTAACGGATAGTAAGCACCGATATCAACACTGAGTAAATTGGTTTTATCCGCTTTCGCAAAATTTTCTCGACTACCATAAAACCACCAAGAAGTATTAAAAAACAATCTGCTTGGTTGCCACGGTTTTACATGTTTGAGTTGATCAGGATAAGCAGTTGCATCACCCACTAGATCGAAAGCTTCGTAAGAAAGAACCGCAGAAGATGTATGGTGTCCGTGGGTTTTTCCAGCTGACTTATGGTCAAAACGATTAATGATAATATCTGGTTGAAAATTTCTGATGGTCCAAACTACGTCAGAAAGCACCGCATCCTTATTCCAAATTTTTAGTGTTTCATCTGGATGTTTAGAATAACCAAAATCGGTGGCTCTGGTAAAAAATTGCTGACCTCCGTCGATAGATCGAGCCATCAATAATTCTTGGGTTCTCATCACACCAAGCAATTCTGCTAGTTCTGTTCCGATTAGATTTTGTCCACCATCACCACGAGTTAGAGAAAGGTAAGCCGTCCTAGCGCGCATTTTATTAGAAAGCCAAGAGATCATTCTTGTGTTTTCATCATCCGGATGTGCCGCTACAAAAAGTGCCGAGGCCAATACGTTAAGACGCTTGATATCATCGTGGATATCCGCTGCCGTAGTGGTCGCAGGCTTTTGGGCCATTAGCCCTCCAAAAGTAAGTAAGGAAATTCCGATCAATAAGATCTTTTTTAATGGAAAGAACATAAATCTATTATTTTTATGAACTTGTCTAAATCTTCAATCAATTGGCTACAATTGGTAAATTTGGACAAGCTCTAAGAAGGAAATTATTTAAGGTTGCGAAAAATAGTCAATTTAAAGGAAAATAAGCTTGTTTTAGGAGGAATCTGTTATAATGAAGACCATAAAAACAGCAACTACCTATCAAAAATTACGTATAAAGAAGGTGACTTATGAATCGGAATTTATATAAAAACTATCAGAACATTTGTATCTTTGTTATGATATTAAGCACTTCCTATTTTAGAGGCACGCTCAAGCCAAAACACATCGAATAACAAACTTTAACTGCTTTAACTTAAACAACCATTCATTACTGTAAGGGTTTATGAAAATTAAGGTCAGTTTAAAAACACCTAAAATTATCCTGGATTATGGCCAGAAAGAACAAATATGTATGTATTCATGGACATTTTTACCAACCACCACGAGAAAACGCATGGTTAGAGACGGTAGAATTACAAGAGTCTGCACAACCTTTTCACGACTGGAACGAGCG
>CALGJS010000236.1 GCA_937927835.1 uncultured Saprospiraceae bacterium
GCGATGAAAGTTCCGATTGCTTCACAGTCGTTAGGGTTTGCTTGATATTCGGCGGCGTATTTATTAATAAAATGATCACAACCATAGAAGCCTTTAATTCCTTCCAATTGTTCAAGACGAGGCGGTGTATAGCTTTCTACGATATCCCAACCTAATTTTTTCCATTCAGTTGGTGTTCTTTCTTTTTTATTGTGGGCAAAAATTTCGTTGATTTTTCCGGCGTATTTCTGTGCTTCTGCCATTGGAATTTTTTCTTCCAATAATAAATTTACCACTAAAGAAGTAAAAGGATTTAAAACAGAAACGCTCGTTTCTAATCCATCTGCATCTACGATTTCTGTGTACATTTTATAGATCTCTTCTTGCGATTTAGTACCAGGGAAAGTATAAAAATAATCATAGGCCATGAGGGCTTTATAATCAGTCGCTTTTTTAGGATAGCAAGCTAGTGCTTGGTTGTAAAGTTCGAATACTTTTTCTTGATAAGCTTTCTTTTGCTCAGGAGTTGTGGTAGCTTCATAAGTAATCAAATACTTATAAATTCTAGCTCCGTCCATATAATGAACATCTCGACGACCATCTGCGGCTGGTGCCATTTTGTATACGGTTTCCCATAAAGGCAAAGCCTCTTTATAGTTTTGCGCCTTCATCTGGTCGCGGTAGAGCACGTGTGCTTCCAGTGCTTCCTGTTCAAAGGACTCGTTGACCCATTTTTGACAAGGGCTGAGATTTTCGGTATTAACCGGTTTCTTTACTTTGGTCGCTGAGACGGGAGCCTTAGCGGCTTCTGTTGTTTTAGGAGTACAAGCATACAATAATACGCTCACAGCAAATAAGGTCAGCGATAAAATGATATTGATTCGTTTCATGTTTGAATTTGTTTTGAAGTACTAATTTGGGGAGTGTTTAATTAAGTATGTCTTTGGCCGCCTGCACCTATAATCCTAAAGGATAGCCAACACGCAGACACACTTAGGCCCCTATGAACTACTAAGATATAAAAAAGCTCCGTCTTTAGGTAAGACGAAGCTTTTTTGGGAAAGTTTATCTGAACTTTCTTACCAAAAGGTTAAGTACTCAATGTCTCAAACCCTTTGATTTAAAGAAGGCGGTCGCTTTTTACTTAAAGCTTACTCGAACGGTTTCACCGATCCAGCATCCTACCTTTGCAGTATCACCTGCTTTGATACCCTGCATAAAACCATCTTTCTTTTCTGGCTTAGAAGCGGCGTATTTTCCGATTTTATTACCAGCTTCGTCCGCTACGGAAGGATCGATAGAACGTGCATGAGAATATTTAGCGATGGCAGCTAATACTGCTAGACGCTGATTCCAGTCACTTCCACAACTACGAGCAGAAGAAGCATAAAGGTCACCGATCAACATGTAAGGTCGTCCCCAGTTAGGACGCATCTTCGCAGCTGCTAAAGCCGTAGAACGCGCTTTGCTATATTTCTTCAATTTACGTCCCTGAATAGAAGCGATAGAAAACATGTATCCAGCTTTCTTTTCTGGGTTTGTTTCTGCATCAGCAGCTTCTTGGTATTTAGCGATAGCACCAGCGTTATCCCCTTGATCGTATAATTTTTTAGCAATACTTGCTGGGTTGTTGGCTTCAAATGTTGCTACACGCGTTGCATTTTCTTTTTGCGCCCAAGCAGCATACTTTCCTTCCAATTCTGCTAATAAAGGTTCGCTAGATTCACAACCTTGACGCTTTAGTTCACGAATTGTGTTTTCAATTACTTGAATATTATCTGCATCCTGACGGTAAGTAGGCTCTAATTTATTAACAAAATAAGCACAGTCAAAAATATTTCTTTCAATTCGAATAAATACTCCGTTCATAGATTCTTTTGCTTGCTTAAAACGTTCCGCAGTAGCGGCATTATTGGCAATATTATGATCAGCAATAGCATTTAACTGATCGTAAGCAGCACGAGCTCCAGCTTTGTCCATTTTTTCAGCAGCGAATTGGTTTACAACCACGGTTGCGTAAGGAACAAGGATAATATCTTCGATATCGTTACCAGCCAACTTTACGGTCTTTTCAAGCATACCTTGTAAGATATCGTCTGGTGCAGTAACATACTTTTGATAATAATAAAAGACATCATATGCCTTACGGCCTAACAGGTAAGCCTCTTGTCCATTTTTACCGTAGCAAGTAACTTGCTCATCATATAATTTAAGGATTCGATCTACTAGTTTTTGCTTTTCAGCTTCGTCTGTAGCTTTTCCAAATTTGTCTTTTAAAATCTTACGACCATCTGCATAGTGTAGATAGTTGCTACCATTAGCTGCTGGCGCGATCTTATAAGCTGCTTCCCAATTTTCGTAAGCACCTGCTAAGTCACCTGCTTTAACAGCATCTCGATAGATTTGGTGAGCCACTAGTCCGTCTTCTCCGTTAGGAGATTCGTCGAAGGTGCCACACTGTGCTGACAAGGCAACAGAGAATAAAGAAAATATGGCTACTGCCCCGGCTAGGATTAAATTTTGTCGTTTTTTCATAATTAATAAAATTTACGTTTAAGAAACCAATCGTTATTATTTAATGTGAAACCTAGAGTTACCTTACCGTAGGTTTCTTTAATTGTATTATTTCCTGATAATTGCCCGACTTCAATGGCAAAATTAATAAAAGAAGGAGGTCTTTGTCTACTTATGACTGGTAAACGTATACCAAAGGTAACACCAAGATCTGTTAAACTTTTGTCAAAACTGCGAGGATCTTTTCCATAATAGAGGCCTGCTTGGTAGTTAATTCGCTTCCAAAAGCTACTAATTGAGTTATAATCAGGCGTAATATTACCTCCAACAGCCAGTCTCCAAGAGTTACTTAACCTTTCTGTAGGTCGGATTGGATTTTCGTATTTACTCCAAGCAGTAGTCTTAAAATCAAGTCCAACACCTCCTTTATTTACTTTTTCATAATAAGCACCAACACCAAAATCTGCTGGTAGTTTACCTTTTAAGTCAGAATTTTGAGTATTAACGATCGTATCACGTAAAGGATTGGTACTACCTGCTCCATAAATGTTATTGACACGCTGTCTGAGTTGACTAGCATTAAAGTTGACGTTATTTCCACTATTTCCGTAGGCACCAAAGGTTAGAAATTTTCCAATTCTTTTCTTTTCACCATTCTTCATTTCAGTGAAAGCATAACGATATTGCGCTCCTAAATTCCAAATAATGGAACCGATACTAAATTCGTCACTAAAATCATTGAAATAAGCGGATTCAATATCTTGGTAGCTAATGATCTGGTCGTTAGATATTTTACCGAATAGGTAACCAAAATTAAGACCAACAGAGAAATCTTTGTATCGTACCGCATTTCCCCAGTGCACTTTGAATGTTCCTCCACTTCCTTCAAACTCAAAATCAACGACTTCGCCATTTTCCGTAACATCCTGAGATTCGATTCGGTATCC
>CALGJS010000237.1 GCA_937927835.1 uncultured Saprospiraceae bacterium
TTATTTATAATAATAAAATACCTTATCCCTCTTGTAATCTTGGCTCTAATATGACAGAAAATGCTTTTGTCAAGATTTTTTTCATTTCCATACAACGTTTTCTTAGATACCTGCATATATTATCCTATAAAGATCGGCTTATCTAATCAAAAAATGTCGCTATTTAACCTATTGAAATTTCTCTTTCATGATATGGCTTTTTTTTGCTAATATTAGGATTAATTTGGTCATTTTTGTTAGATCTGTACCAAAATTTATACAGAAAACCTCTTTTTTCTACCCAACCTAAAATATTATGCTATTACGAAAAATTTCTACTATAATCTTTTTATTAGCCATTTGTAATTTTTGTCTTGCGCAAATTGTTCCTATTGATGGATTTTCCCTCAATAATTTTGGACAACCTCAGCTAGAAATCCAAGCCGAAGCGGATAAGTATTATACCCTAAAAGCAAGGCATGGACCCAATTTTGTTTATGAATCTATCGTGTCTATCACAATGGGCGTTGATGGGCCAATGACCATTTCTGAGCCAGGTCGAGCGTACCAACTTGAAAACTATGAAGTAACTGCCCATCCCATTGCCAATCCTGCTGATTCAGACGGAGATGGTATTGATGATCTCACCGAGCTAAATAATATGCCGACCAATGCTCCCCTAAATTTTGCAGGGGCTATTGATTTTAATGATGGAACCACTTCTATTCCAGATGCTGCTACTTTTGAAAGTATGGCAGTGGTAGCCGATGTTCCATGGGCACCATTTTTAAACGGTCAACAATTTGTAAAATTCGGAATACTTGATAGAGATACAGATAATCCTAGAGTTTATTTTATCAATAGTAATACCCACTTTATTCATGGTGCTTTTTTCAGTGCCATTGGGCAAAGTACAGGTGGTGATGATGGATCTGGTGAAGTTGTTTTTAATCCAAATGAAATTCTTCCTAATGGATCAATTGGAAGTTATTCTTTTAACTTTTCTTTCGGAGATGCGAAGGACTTTGAAGCTACCCAACGAACCTTTGAATTATTATTGGCGAACATGCCATTCCTTAATAATAACCTACAACACTTTATTGGACAGAGTGATGAGGCCATTCATCAAAATCAACACGCAGCTGATTTTGTAGGTTCTAGAATTAATGTTGTTTTAGAATCTGAAGTGTTTAGTGACGTAGATTACATTCCTTTTAATAAAACAGAAGGATATGGTTTTTTCAGACAGATGCAATTGAATGAAACGCCAGCATCAAGGGATATCGTTTTATATGATGCCTTACCAAATACTTTACCTAGAGTAGGAGGAATTATTACCTCTGTGGTTCAGACTCCTTTATCGCACGTGAATCTTCGAGCGATTCAAGATAATGTTCCAAATGCTTATATCAAAGATCCTTTAGCAATAGATTCTATAGCGAATTTATTAGGAAATTATATTTATTATCGGGTAGACGATGAAGAGTATTTTATTCGTGAAGCCAGTCTTGACGAAGTAAACGCTTGGTTTGAAAGTCAAAGACCGACGGTTGATCAAATTCCGGAACGCGATTTAAGTTTTACCGAAATTTTGCCATTGGATGAAATTACGTTTGATATGTCTACCGCTTTTGGTGCGAAATGCTCTAACGTAGCTACGATGCGAACTTTTGGATTTCCTGAAGGAACGATTCCTGATGGTTTTGGTATTCCATTTTATTATTATGATGAATTTATGAAATTCAATGGTTTTTATGATGATGTAGAAGACATGATTTCAGATAATGATTTTATCAATGATTTGGAAACGCGGGTTGAAATGCTCAAAGATTTTAGAAGAGAAATCAAAGACGCTCCGATGCCACAATGGATGTTAGACGATTTACAAGCCATGCATGATGCTTTCCCAGAAGGTACCAATGTACGTTGTCGTTCGAGTACTAATAACGAGGATCTTCCTGGATTTAGTGGTGCTGGACTCTATACTTCTAAAACCCAACGTTTAGACGAAGGGCATATCTCTAAATCTATCAAGCAGGTATATGCCAGTATGTGGAATTTTAGAGCTTTTGATGAAAGAGATTTTTATCGAGTAGATCACTATATTGCTGCCATGGGTATTCTTTGTCATACTAATTTTGATGAAGAAAAATCCAACGGGGTAGGTGTGAGTATCGATCCTGTTTTTGAAACAGAAAACACCTTTTATTTAAATACGCAAGTCGGAGAATTTTTGATTACTAATCCCGATGCTAATTCTATTCCTGAAGAGATTTTATTAAATCAAGATCCTGCAGAAGGATACACTGTTTTAAGAGAATCTAATTTAGTGCCAACTGGTCAACTAGTAATGGGAGAAGAATACCTCGATTTAATGAGAGAGTACTTACAGGTGATTCATGATGAATTTGCCATCCTTTATGACGTAGTTGGAGCAGAAGGTTTTGGAATGGATATCGAATATAAGGTGACGGCGGAAGATCAATTAATTATCAAACAAGCGAGACCATGGGTGTCGTTTTGGGCAGATATCAAAGCTAACTTTGACCTTTCGGCGGTTGAAATTACAGAGCCAGAAAGTGGGGCTGATTTAGGAGCTGCAGAAATAGTTTCCATAAATATTGCTAATAGTGGGTTAAAAGTAATGGAAGACTTCGAAATCTCTTTATTGGTAGATGGAACCTTGGTAGAAACTTTACCTATCATTGATGCCTTGTCTCCACAAACAGAAGGAACTTACCAGTTTACAAATCCTCAAGATTTTTCTGGTATCGGAGATTATAATCTTACCGCAATCGTTTCTCATCCAACGGATGGATATAGAGAAAATGATACCACGCATATGGTTTTAAGAAACTTACATTTGATAGAAGGTGGAATTTCTTTCGTAAATGGAGCAGCGAAATGTGGTGATGAAGTGGATATAGTGGCAACGATTACTAATTATGGAGCACTCACACTTACTTCAGCTGAGATTGAAGTCGTGGTGAATGGAATGGTGGTCGATGTAGTTGATTATACCTTTAATATTCTTTCTGAAACCGAAACGAATATAGTCGTCACCGTCACTGACAACTTACAACCAACTGATAACGAAATTGTCTTAAACCTAATAGGTGTCAATGGGCAAACCGATGCGATTCCTGATAATAACTCAATTGATTTTACTACAGATCTTGAAACGGAATATGATAATATTACACTAATTATTCAAGCCGATGAATATCCTCAAGAAGTCTCCTGGCAAATAACAGATCTTTCTACCAACCTAGTGGTGGCAACTGGAGAATTAGAGTTTAATGATGATTTATACATGCAAGATATTTGTGTGGATTATAATTCGTGTTTCTCTTTACAAGTATTTGATTCATATGGAGATGGAATTTGTTGCCAATTTGGACAAGGAAATTTTTCTATCGAAAATTCTGCTGGTGAAACCCTTGACATGAATGATGGTGATTTTGATAATGCAACAGAAGAAATTTTCTGTCCGGATGGCGTTGGTTGTGCATTCACAGCAGATATCATTACGACAGAGACTTCCAATGAAAATGCAACGGATGGAGCTATCATTATCAATCCAACTACAGGTATTGAACCTTATCTATATAGCATTGATAATGGTCAAAACTTCCTCTTCTTGAATGAATTTCTTAATCTAACCGCAGGTGATTATGAAGTTATGATCGTAGATGCTTCAGGCGATTGTTCTTACGCAGAAACAGTAACGGTTGAAGTTGAAACTACCGTTGATGTTGAAGACCTGACTGAGGGTAACATAAAGGTATATCCTAATCCAACTAAAAATGATTTGATCATCGAAATTGAAGAATCCTTTACAGCAACAGGACCAGTAAATGTGGAAATTTATGATTACCTAGGCCGAATGATGCAATCTACTAGCATTCCTAGCAACGAGTCAAAAACAGTACTCTCTTTAACTGAGTACACACCAGGTTGTTATTTTGCTAAATGCTATAACGAAAACTTTGAAAAGTACTTTAAAGTGATTAAAGTAGAGTAGTAGAACGACGTTTTTTTTGATAACGGCCTTTTCTCTTTTGAGGAAAGGCCGTTAGTCGTTTATGAAGAATCGAATCTCGAAAAAACGTTTACTAAATCTTAAAAGTTTAGTAAACGTTTTTCGAGGTTTCCACATAAGACTTCTCGAATTTTATTATTTTGGCACTAAAAAATAATAAATTTTCAACGACTACCATGAAGAAATACTACGTCCATCCAAACATCGCTGAGGCAGAAACACTACCTTCGGAATTCTATAAAAGCGAAGCGGTCTTTGAACAATTAAAGGAAAAAGTATTTGCTAAATCCTGGCATTGGTTAGGGGATGAAGCTACCCTGGTACCACTAGCTCATACTGCGCATCCACTTATGTTGTTAGACCAATATTTATCCGAGCCACTTCTCCTAGTTCGTAATCAAGAAAACCAAGTAAATTGTTTTACCAATGTCTGTACCCATCGAGGAAATATCATCCTTCATCATCCTGGTAAAATTAGAAACCTCACCTGTATGTATCATGGACGAAGATTCGATCTAGATGGTAGTTTTAAATTTATGCCTGCTTTCGAAGAAGCCAAAGATTTTCCCAGACCTTGTGATAGTTTAAAAGAATTTCCTTTAGAAAAACTAGGTCCACATTTGTTTGTTGGATTGGAACCGAGCTTTGATTTTTCGGCAGTCATTCATGAAATGAAAAATCGAATTGGCTTTCTACCACTAGAAGAATTTAAGTTAAATACTGCTTTGAATAAAGACTATTTAATCAACTGTCATTGGGCATTATATTGTGATAATTATTTAGAAGGTTTTCATATTCCGTTTGTCCATGCGGATCTAAATGCAGTATTAGATTATGGCAACTATGCCACTGAGTTGTATGATTGTTTTAATTTGCAAATAGGATATTCGAATGGAGGAGAAGAGGTTTTTGATTTACCGGAAGGACATCCTGATTTTGGAAAAAAAGTAGCTGCTTATTATTACTGGGTATTCCCAAATATGATGTTTAATTTTTACCCTTGGGGATTGTCGATTAATGTGGTTAAGCCGGTAAGTATTAATAAAACAAAAGTATCCTTTATTACCTATGTTTATGATGAAACAAAATTAAATAGTGGTGCAGGTGCATTGTTGGATAAGGTCGAACGAGAAGATGAATTTGTGGTAGAAGGTGTTCAAAAAGGTTTGCAATCTCGGTTTTATAAAACTGGTAGATTTTCGCCTACGATGGAAAAGGGGGTACATCATTTTCATAGGTTGTTGGCAGATTTTATGAATAAAAAAGGGTAGAAATTTATTAGTCAATAAAACTATGAAGACTTGAAATAGTAGTTTTTATTTAATTTTTGTATCTTGTGTTTATCTTTTTATCTTTAATAAAAATATACTAATGGGAATAACAAAAGATTTTGTTGATGGCATAACCTATGAAATTATTGGAAGTGCTATTGAGGTTCATAAAGAAATGGGACCGGGGCTAATAGAAAGTGTTTACGAAGCTTGTATGATAAAGGAACTCAGAGCCCGTGGTTTATTAGTTGAAAGCCAGCAGAAAGTTCAAGTTGTTTACAAAGGGGAAACTTTAGATGCACTACTAAGATACGATTTGTTGGTTGAGCGCTGTGTTGTCGTAGAACTGAAAGCCGTCAAAGCAATGCACCCCGTATTTGATGCTAAGGCAATTTCTTACGCCAGACTGTTGGAAGTCCCCAAGGCGGTTTTAATAAATTTTACCTGTACCAATATTTTTAAAGAAGGTCAGAAAACATTTGTAAATGAATATTACCGTAGATTACCTGACTAAATGTGAATGCTTAATTGTTATGTATTTTTAGAACATAGGCACATAGGCCACATAGGAAAATCGCGTTAGAAAAACACGGTAGCAGTGCTTTGTGTCCAATGTTACTATGTGTTTAAAAAAAAAATATTGATGTGTTTTCTACCATATAAGCCCATAGACTAATTAGAAAAAAACGCGGTATCAATGCCATGCATCTTATATTGTTATGTGTTTAAAAAAATAAAAACTCAAAAATGAACTCAACCACCCTCATAAAACGAGCCGCCTTCGCCATCCCAGTGATGATCCTATTAGCCGTCTTTGTCATGCGATATGCACCTTTATTAATAACCGGACTTTTGAGTATTCAAACACTGGTAATTTTCTTAATAATTCTAATATCATTCATATATTTCTTTATCAAAATTTTAAAGTCTATTAAGTAGTTTATAATAAAAAAGAAATAAAAAACTGAATTATTTTCCTCATAGATTTGTTATTCCAGCATGCATATCTACCAACTATCTCAAATCGGAGAATTTCATACCAATCATAATGAAGACGCCTTAGCAATAACAGATATCGGGAATAATAAATCACTACTCGCTGTCATGGACGGTTGTTCAATGGGAAAAGAAAGTCATTTTGCCTCCACATTAATGGCCAAATTGCTTCGAAAAATTGGTAAAGAAATAAGCTATCAAGCGTTTTTTCAAAAAAAGAAAAAGACAAAAGATGAATTACTTAAAGAGGTCTTAGGAAATTTATTTATTGAATTGAAATCCTTAAAGAACCAGCTCCATCTAGAAATAGAAGAAGTCTTAAGCACTTTGATTTTAGGCATTCTAGATCAATCCCAAAAAACGATAGATCTTATAACGATAGGCGACGGTTTAATTGCTTCGAATGGCGCAGTTTATGAATATGAACAAGCCAACAAACCAGATTATTTAGGGTACCATTTATTAGAAAATTTCGAAGACTGGTTTCAAAATCAAAATCAAAAACTATCACTAAAAGATATCTCAGATCTTACGCTCTCCACTGATAGAATTTTTACTTTTAAGAATTTCGATGGACAATCCTATCCTGTTATTTCCGAAGCAGAAATACTTGATTTTTTGCTCCTTGATAATAATGAAAAAGAACAAGAAAACATGCTTTCAAAAAAGGTATTAAAATTAAAAAGTACCTACGGATTAAAACCCAGTGATGACCTGACGATGATTCGGGTGATTCTAGATTGAAATCTCAAGTTAGAAGGCCGCGAAATAAGTGCTATGTAGCCTATTTAGTTATCTATAAAAAAAATCAATAAAAAAGTGCTAAATATTTTTTCACAATATAGTCACATAGACCACATATAAAAATCGCGAATGAAGTCCTTTATGTCTGAAATAATATCACGAGAAAGACTTTAAATATTATTACCTTTTTATGCTTTTTGAATTAAGAAAATAAATTTAGAAAACTACAAAGAAAAATATTCTAAAAAAGAGTAACTTGAAGCTTAATTATCAAGCCTTAATTTTTAATATGAGTTCTAAAAATCTGGATAACTTGAATTTTACCGAAGAACAAAAGTTTACCCAATGGTGGCTTTGGGTCCTATTAATTGGAATAACCTTGATTCCGGTTTATGGTTGTTATAAGCAACTCGTTCTTGGTGAACCGATGGGTAGTAAACCACTGCCAAATATTGGAATGGTGCTCTTTCTATTATTCATGTTAGGGTTCTTATTTTTATTTTGGATGCTAAGGTTGAAGACCGTGATAGATAACGAAGGAATTAAAATGACCTTTTCTCCATTATCCAAAAAAGAAATAAAATGGGAAGAGATCAAAACCGCCGAAGTCTTGAATTATGGTTTTGTAGGCGGCTGGGGCGTTCGAATGGGAACAAAGTTTGGAACCGTTTATAATACCCGTGGAAATATGGGTTTGGCTTTGGTTTTAAAAAATGGTAAAAAGTTTTGTATTGGGACACAGCAGCCAGAAGAATTAAGCGCAGTGCTTAATGAGGTGAAGGAATCCGGAATAATTTAATTTACGATGAATTTTACAATAAACAAAACATGAGAAATGACATATCAACCATTTTTATTTTTGTAATTATATTGTCAACAATAAGTTGCACCGAAAAACCAACGCCTTCACCAACACTCGCTGAAGAAAAAAAAGCCATCCTCCAAACTTTAAACGATGAAACCAAAGCAGCCTTCCAAAGAGACTATGAAGCGTGGACCAAAAAATGGGTGCACGATCCTACGATTACCAAAACCTACCTTAACTTCGCTGACACTAGTTTTTCTGAATCTATGGGGTGGAAAGAAATTAGCAATTTTGTCAAAACTTACATAGAGGAACATCCTGAACCTGAGCCGCTTCCAAAGCCTATTGATCAAATTGAGGTGCGACTTTATGGTACCGGTGCCTGGGTGACCTACGAGCAAGTAGATGCACAACGAGGACGTAAAAGAGAAAACCGATTGATGGAAAAAGTAAATGGATCATGGAAAATCGCTGGAATGCAAACAACGATTTATGGATTTGAAAAGGAGTGATTCTTTAAAAATGAAAAACTAAACCCTTGGGCTAATTGTCTTCTAGTAAGCCACTAGGTTTTGAATATTGTTATTACCTTTATTAAAGTATTAGATCAATTCTAATAAATGAAAAAAGAATATACCTTTTCAGTCTTCATTTTAATCGGAGTATTATCTCTTCTGTGTATCATAAAACCAATAAAAGAAGCAGCTATTTCCGGTGGTATGGATTTGGCCGTTGCTTTTTTTTTCTCAGGAATTCTGATCAGATTTTTTCTGCTTCTCGGAATATTTACTCAAAACTAAATCTAACTTTTACCTTTATTTTGATTCAACAAAAAGAACAACGATAGATGAGATATTTTTCAATCCTTTTTTACCTTTTTTTTACCTTTTCTCTCCATGCTCAATCCGGTGATTATTTAATCAATGTCGAACGCGGCAGCTTTTATTCCGAAACCTTAAAGATGGAGAAATCCTATCAGGTTTTTCTACCAGAATCCTACAATTATTCAAATGCTAGTAAGTATCCAGTGGTCTATCTGATGGACGGAGATTATAATTTTTATTACCAAACGGGAGTAATTGAAATGTTGTCCAATATCAGTGAAAAGATTCCTGAAGTAGTCGTGGTGGCGATTTCGGATAACGGGAATGCAGGTTATCGATTGGACTGTACGATGAAGACAGAGAATAATCCACAAGGAAATACAGCAACTTTTATTGAATATTTGGAGAAAGAATTAAAACCAAAAATAAGGACTACTTATCGGGTTACACCTTTTGAGATTTTGATTGGACATTCTTTAGGAGGTTTGTTTGCAACCAATGTAATGCTGGAAAAGCCTGAATCTTTTGATGCCTATATTGCCATTGACCCTTCCTTTTGGTGGGAAGAAAATTTGGTGGTTGCAACGGCAGATAGCCTTTTCAAAGGAAAAGAAGATTTAGCTGCTAACTTTTTTGTCACCCTAGCAGATTCTAAACAAATGGGCGTACATGAATTTGTTGGTGTTTTAGAAAAACGATTTCCAGATTCTAAAAAATGGAGTTTTAAATATTATGAAAATGAAACACATGGCTCCGTCGGAATGATTTCAGTGAAAGATGGCTTGGTGAAAATTTTCGAAAACTGGGAATTGAAAAGAGAAAAATTCTATGAATTGGGAACGGCCACCAATATTATTAATCATTATAAAAACTTGTCTGATCAATACCAAGGAATTACTCGAATTCCGCCACTGATATTTTCTAATATTACCTATTATTTTTTTCGTAAAAATCAACCGGAAGAATTGAAACTAATCGAAGCAGCTGTACAAGATCATTTTCCAGCTTCTCAAGATGATTTTTATGCAAAGTTGGCTTCCTATCATGTGGAAACAGAAAAATATGAAGAAGCAGAAACCTTATTAAATAAATCCATTATGACGAATCCCTATGCCTATAAATCTTATGATGGTTTGTCTAAATTATTTTTTGCCAAAGGAATGCCAGAACAAGCAAAAGTCCATGCTAAAACAGCTTTGAAAATCGCTAAGCAACTTAAAGCTCGACAATGGCAGATCAATGAATTAGAATCAAATTTGGTGAAGGTGAATAAATAAAAAAGGAACTCAATTGTATTTTGTTTTTATAAAGAATTAACGCATGAGAATTAATCACCAAAAAGTGTTTTAAAAATGATAGAAAATATCCCCATCTGGATCAACCTACTTTTTCTCACTACTTGGTTATTAACCCTCGGTATTTTTTATTACTCGAATGGAAGACCTAAAAAACTAATACTAGCCATTCTCGTTTATTCCATCATCCAATCTATTTTGGCCTATATTGGATTCTATCAAGTACTAGAAGGGATGCCGCCACGATTTGCATTGGTCATAATTCCAACCATTATTTTTTTAATTTATGGTTTGCTTCCAAGACAGCAAATGTGGATTATTCAAAACAGAAATACCAAAATAAGTACCTTCCTACACGTCATTCGTTTTCCAGTTGAAATAGTATTATGGCAATTATTTATTTTCAAAATGGTACCAGAACTTATGACTTTTGAAGGAAGAAATTTCGATATCCTTGCTGGAATCACTGCTCCTATTATCGGTCTATTATTTCTAAAAAACAAAATTGGAAAAAACATAGTCTTAGTATGGAATTTTATAGGATTAGGGTTGATCCTTTTTATTCTTTTTAATGGGATCTTTTCTGCCGAATTACCAATTCAACAATTTGGTTTTGAGCAACCTAATCGTGCTGTTACCTATTTTCCTTTTATTTTGTTACCGGCGGTGATTGTTCCCATTGTTATCTGGACTCACCTATCAGATATCATTAAATTGATGAGGTCCGATAAATAGCTTATTTTTATAAAAAAGTTAACTATAGAGAAATAAATTCTATCCTAAAGATCTTCAACACCTAAAACTAAAACAACATGAAAAAAGTGATCCTTCTTTTTAGTGCACTAACTTTATTTCCATGCTTACAAGCGCAGGATACGACCAACCTAATAAATCTACAGAAAGCCTTAGTAGAAAATGGCGTTTATAAAGCTCCAAAGAATTATAAATATCAAGCAACCAAACTAAATGCAGCCGGCGACACACTTTCTATCGAGCTGATCAATATGCGCATTCCGGAAGATTTAAATACCAAAGAATACGAGGACGGCAAAGTCTATTATGTCTGGGAACACACAGAATGGGAAACGTATGAACCTACTTTAAGTCCGACCTCCAAGGCGATTGTTCCACGCGAATGGATGGCTGCAGACACGACTACCATGCATTTGAATGAAGAAACCTTATCGCTTCATCCCTTACGAGAAAATCAATATTACCAAGCAGAAGTCGCGGCACATCCAACCATTAAATTTACTGATATCGTAGATGGAAATTTCCAATCTCGAATTATCATTCTAGGAAGCTTCGGGAAATATAATAAGCAAGAATATAAATCGATTTATTCTATTAAAGAAAATGACAAATATAGCTTAGTTGAAAAGGAATTAGACTGCCATAAAATAGTCGCAGAAACACAAGTAAAAGCTTTTGCTTTTGGCTCTGCCAAAGGGGAAAGGTCCGACCTTTTTAAAGACCTAGAAGTAATTAATACCACTACATTTTTAATAAATGAAAACTATGGTTTTGTAAAAATTCATTATCAATTTTATGATGGTGAACAGTTGTTTTTGGAAATGATGGATTGATAGATTTTTTTTGATGTTTAAATTAAATACAATTTAAATTAAACTGTTGAATTAGAAAATGGAAAATAATTATGATTAAAATTTTATTTAAAAAAATATTATTGCTTTTGCTTTTTAGCTTTTTAGAACAATCTGTTTCAGCTCAATTTCAACCTCCATTTACAATTAGCAATAATACAGAACAAATTGAATCACCATTAATTTTGGAATCAGCTGATATGGATGGTGATGGCGATGTAGATTTTGTTTTATTGGATGATGTTTACAAATCAGTAGCATGGTATGAAAATTTAGATGGGAAAGGATTGATGGATCAACCAAAGTTTATTTCAGGTCTTAATAGTCCTTCGTATATCGCACTTATGGATATAGACAATGATGGGGTATTAGACATCTTGGGTAGTAATGATGAAGATTTGGTTTGGGTTAAAAATAATCTTTCTACAAACGGGACTTTTTCAAGTACAAATTATATAAACCAAGGAGACAATGTTAGTGAAAGAGAAGTTGAGTTGGAAGATGTGAATGGAGATGGCATAAAGGATCTAATTTCCGTTGGTTTTAACAACTCGATTAGCTGGTATGAAGGTATCGACGGAAATGGGAATTTTCAGTCGATTGCCGAGCTAATAGAAAATGGTAAAAATTTAATAGAGTTTGCTGATCTAGATAATGACGGAGATCTGGATATAGTTAGCACTTCTGATTCATTGACCAGTCTTGGGTTAGTTTGGTTTGAAAATATAGATGGCAACGGTAACTTTAGTGTCCCTTTAGTAATTAATCCTGTTATTCCTGCAATAGACGATATTCAAATTGCTGATTTAGATGCTGATGGAGATATGGATGTATTGTTGGGACTTGGTAATGGAACTAACAGTCACCTGATTTATGATTGGTACGAAAATAAGATAAATGATAATGAAGCTTGGGTAAAAAAAGATATTTCTTTAACTGAAAAAATTGCTCCTCCGGTCATATACGATATTGATAATGATGGAGACCTTGATTTAATAACTTCAAGAGAAGGTTTAAGAATTTATGAAAATATAAATGGATTGGGAGATTTTATTCCAGGTGAAGTATTGTCAATCTTTGATAGTTTTAGTCTTTCAAATCCAGATGTAAATAATGATAATATTCCTGATATTGTTGGTATTCATAAGGATGCATTTTTTTTTGAATCAGGTTTACTTTATTTCGGTAGGTCGAACCAAACATTTGAAAATCCTATTGATTTTATTGGAGATGCTGATTTATTTCCTCTCAATGGAGGTTTTATAGAAGGTCGGGATTTAACAGGAGATGGTGTCGCTGAACTCGTTATTAGTCACCGAATAATGGATCGTTTTTCATGGCAATCTTTTGATAATTCGGAACTTAAGTTTTCCAATCCTAAAGTAATTGATGATGTACGTGCCACTGATATTGCCTATTCTGATATTAATCAAGATGGATTAGAAGATTTGGTAGTTTTGACTACTGAACCAGAATTTGAAGTGATTTGGTATGAAAAAATTGAAGAAGAAAATAATTTTGAATTAGGTAAAGTATTATTCTCCGATGAGCAGGGGAATGGTAAAATATTTGTTAATGATCTTGATAGTGAT
>CALGJS010000238.1 GCA_937927835.1 uncultured Saprospiraceae bacterium
GCTAGAGGCTTAAAAGTAACCATTCAAAAGTTTGATCCTTATTTAAATGTCGACCCTGGCACGTTAAATCCTTATGAACATGGAGAGTGTTTCGTAACGGATGATGGAGCTGAAACCGACTTGGATCTGGGTCATTACGAACGATTTTTGAATACGCCTACTTCTCAAGCTAATAATGTTACCACAGGTCGGGTTTACCAAACTGTGATTAATAAAGAAAGAGAAGGGGCTTATCTAGGGAAAACCGTACAAATTGTTCCTCATATTACTAACGAAATTAAACGTCGGATGCTCCTTTTGGGCGGTAATAACGATTATGATATTGTGATTACAGAATTGGGAGGTACCGTAGGAGACATTGAGTCTTTACCATACCTAGAGGCAGTTCGACAATTAAGATGGGATTTAGGACGAGACAATTGTGTGGTTATTCATCTTACCCTAATCCCTTATCTAAAAGCTGCGGGGGAGCTTAAAACCAAACCAACTCAACATTCTGTCAAAGAACTACAGAAGAATGGTATTCAGGCAGATATTCTGGTCTGTCGTACAGAACATGCGATTTCGAATGAAATTCGACGAAAGTTAGCCCTGTTTTGTAATGTGGATATTGGTTCGGTCATTGAGTCTAGAGATGCTGAGACGATATATGATGTTCCATTAATGATGCTCAAAGAGTCATTAGATACGACGGTGATGCTTAAATTACGCTTAAAAGACCGAAGCGAACCAGACTTACGAAAGTGGAAAGCATTTTTAGGTAAGCTTAAAAATCCTTTGCATGAAGTTCGGATTGGTTTGGTTGGAAAATATAATGAATTACAAGATGCTTATAAATCCATCTACGAGGCTTTTATTCACGCGGGAGCAGTAAATGAATGTAAAGTAATCGTTGAGCCGATTCATTCTGAAAGCCTTGAAGGAGGAAAAAAAGAAGTGAAGGCGAAGTTGAAGGAAATGGATGGTGTTTTAGTCGCACCCGGATTTGGAGAGCGTGGTATCGAAGGAAAATTAGAGGCAATTCGCTATGTTCGAGAAAAGAATATACCTTTCTTTGGAATCTGCTTAGGAATGCAATGTGCGGTTGTCGAGTATGCAAAGAATGTCTTAAAATTACCAGAGGCTGCTTCTTCAGAAGTGAATGCTGCTAGTAAGAATCCGGTCATTGATTTGATGAAAGATCAAAAGGACTTGACGCAGAAGGGAGGAACGATGAGGTTAGGTGCTTATGATTGTACCATCCATTCGGGAAGTTTAGCCCATGCTGCGTATGGTGCTACTAAAATTAGTGAACGTCATCGTCATCGTTATGAATTTAATGATAAATTCCGCAAGCAGTTTGAAGCGTCTGAATTACGTCCAACGGGCTATAATCCTGAGACCAATCTTGTAGAAATTGTTGAAATGCAAAACCATCCATGGTTTGTTGGTGTACAGTTTCATCCTGAATTAAAGAGTACGGTTGAAAATCCGCATCCGCTTTTTGTAGCATTTGTGAAAGCCGCTATGCAAAAAAAGTACAACCATAAAACGGTAGAAGGAGTAGTGGTAGAGAGTTGATTGAGACTAATTTAATATGAAAAAACTTACCTTAAGAGAACTGAATAGGGTTTCGGTGGTCGATTTTCAATCTATGAAAAAGTCGCCGGTGGTAGTGGTGATGGATAATATTCGTTCTGCGCTTAATGTAGGATCGGCTTTCCGTACTGGAGATGCTTTTGCTGTAGAAAAAGTGGTGCTTTGTGGAATTACTGCACAACCGCCACATCGAGAGATTTTGAAAACGGCGATTGGGGCGACTGCTTCGGTGGCATGGGAATATCACGAAGATACTATTCGTGCTATTGAGAAATTAAGAAATGATGGGTATCAGATTGTTGCGGTAGAGCAAGCTGCAGAGAGTAAAACCTTGGAGGAATTTCCTTTTTCGGAAAATGAAAAATATGCCTTGATTTTTGGAAATGAGGTGACAGGTGTGGCGCAACCAGTGATGGATTTAGTTGATCACTGTATTGAAATTCCTCAGTTTGGAACCAAACATTCGTTAAATATTTCTGTTTCTATTGGTGTTGTTTTATGGGAATTCATTCGAAATCGTAAACCTGTCTAAATGATTGAAGTTGATGAACAAATATCTCCTCGTCACCGTCTCCATTATCTTGGACTGATTTTCTTTACCATTATTGTTGGTTTATTTTCCCGTACGAAATATCTTCCTTTTCCAGATTTTATGTGGGTGGGAGATGTGTTTTATGGATTACTTATCTTTTTTATTTTTGGTTTTTTATATCCTAATCGAAGTAAGCTTGGTATTGGATTGACTGCTTTTACGATTTGCTGTTTGATTGAATGTAGTCAGCTTTATCAAGCAGAGTGGATTATTCTTGTCAGAGAGACGAAAATGGGATCGCTGATCCTAGGACATGGATTTTTGTGGAGTGATTTACTCGCTTATTTTGGCGGAGTCCTGGTTGGTGTTTGGATAGAATGGGGTGATGGAAGGTAGAGACAATTCATGAATTGTCTCTACGTGAATTGTCTCTGCTGGGCAAGATTTGCGACCCTATCTTATTTTTTCGGACTTCTATTTTTACCTGAGAATACGCTAACTAGTGGATTGATCGGATTGCCAGTTGTTCGTCGGTACGAGACAACTTGACCAGTATGATAGATTGCATCCGCAAGCGGACCATTCATCAGATTCCAGAAAGGAGCGCTACTTGTTTTTTCTCCTCTTTTAAATTGTATTTGGCAATTTTCTAATTTTAAATCCTTATTGGTGCGTAGCAATTCGCTAGCAGCTTTTAGATTGTGGAGTGTTTTGGTACGATATTCTTCAAATGTTAATTTAGGGACATCGCCACCGCGTTCGGTTGGAATTTGAGCTACCGTATTATATATAACCTCCGAAAGTCCATGAATATGTTTGATCAAAGATTCACATGTTGCTCCGTCATTGCCTGGATCATAGGCCAAATCTTCGGGGCGTAACCCTTCTGTTCCCCAATAATATCTATATCCCAATCCATCGATCATTCTCATTAAAACCGATTGTCCACTATAATCTTCCGGTGTATGTTCAATGGAAACATAGGGTAGTGCAGATAAAGAATCCATCGTTAAATCCTGAGCTTTTAGCATGGTAGAGAAGGGAATTAATAGGAATAGGTAAAGAAGCTTTTTCATGAAATTGAACTTTTTAATTTTGAAGCGTAAAAGTAAGGCTTTTAAGAGTAAGCGAAATATTTTTTTGATTTTTTAAGACTTTATACAATAATAATAGGTAAAAACCGTTTCATTCGGGCAGTCTGATTTTTTAATGTCGGATAATTGCTCAATTTGAAATTAATAATAGATATTATTTTTTTTGAATCCGAACAAAATTCCGCATTAGTAATTTTTTTAGAGTTTTTATTCTAAAATTCTTTTTAAAGACTGTATGTTTATTTTGATTCCCTCCCGTCTGAGCATAGTTTCCTAAACAAAACTCTAAATTTGGGGTTTAGATTTCCTGAATTTATTTTTATCTTTGTCTGGCCCTCCAAGCAAATGATTATTTTGAACAACTAACTCAGCTTAAAACGATGTCTAATACTACTAAACTACTCGCCCTATTATTGTTTGTTTTCTTTTCTTCTAATATCTCCGCGCAGTCTATGGCTTCTACTGGAAAGGTAGAAATGGATTTTATTACTCTAGATGAAAACGAAAGTGATTGGTCTTTTTATTCTGATGATGAGAATAAAACTTATTTTGTGGATTTTGAAAAGTTAAGTTTTAACTTGAGCGAGATTGTGGTTAAAGATGTAGAAGGAACCATCGTATTGCGAGAAGATGTACTTGATTTACCAGTAAATACTATTTTTGAATTGGACTTCAGTGAATTCACCTCTGGAAAATATCTTATCGAACTTCGTTCTTTCAAAGGAATGCTTAAAAAGGAAGTTTCTTTATAATCTAATCTCCGTTAAATTTTTGTAAACGAAAAGGGCGTCTATAGACGATTCTTAATAAACAACCATTCTCCTAACGGTTGGGCTAATACTCCTGCAATAAATATCCAATTACAAAACCAGTCCCACCAGATTTCTCCAGCTAGTCCTTGACCAGCAATTAAATTCATCACGCCTCCCATTAACATCACATATTGCCAACGACGTAAAAACGAACGCACTCGATTACTTCCTTGGTAAGTGGATAGCAAGCCTGCTCTCCAAAAAGGAACCACTAAAAGGACTTCTCCTAGTTTATGTAGCATCACCCAGTAACCGTATGGTTCTGAATAATCCATGGATACTAAAATTCTAATAATTGAAAGTGTAAAGATAGTTCCTGTTATCCAGGCTAGCTTTCTCCACAAATAATATTGTTTAGGTTTATCCCACATATTGAGCGGTCCGTTCTTCTATTTTGTTAACTAAATCTGCGACGGCTCCACTTTCGTTTTTCCACCAATCCGCAGACCAAACATACAAATATTCTAGGCCATAAAAGGTCAGTAACGCTCGATATTTTCTCTCCCAGTTAAGTGCTAATGCTCCTCGACGATCTCCAATTCCATCTAAAATAATAGCAATAGGAGCCGCTTCTGCATCATTAGGTTTGATTAATAGCGGTACATAGAGTTCGTTGACCCAAGCATGTTTGATCAATTGAGTTGGATTTATATGATTGGAAAGGCTTTCTACCACTTCATCAATAAAATAATCACATTGTGTATTTCGACGATATTTTTTCTTTGCAATTGATTGCTTACTATCCAAGGTATCGTAAGAAGATACTTGATCAGAATGAATAAAAAATATTTTCTGTCTTGTTCTAGCTAGTTGGTTTTGCAGTGCTAAAGTATTGGCCTGCTCAGATGCTGGACTTTGGATATATAGTAAATAATCCGTAGTACCACCTTCTTGGTTTTCGGGAGGATAAATTTTGATTCCGTCAGGGAAAAATTTCTGCAATTGACTTGCCATTGGAGTATGACCTACTCGTTTATGATATAATCTATAGAATAGAAAATTCCTTAAATCCTTATCTTCTACTACCAGCCGGATATCGGGAGATTGGTAGTTTTTATTAATTGGTTCTATCTTTTTTAAAATATTTTCTAACACTTCTCCGTAGTGCATTCTTATATTTTGCGCTGACCGATAAGAAAGGTCAAGCGGCATGTCTACGATGGCATTTTTATCTTTTGTTTTATTGTAAAAATGTATATCTCGAATCGACTTAAATTTTTGATAAGAAAGATCTGTAATAGCCGATGGTCCCGGACGGTGATGATAAAGTAAATCTACTTCTTGCGTATCTTGATCTATCAAATTGTCTAGTAGGGTATACTCGGTTGTCGGATAACCGCTACGGCTATTATTAAAACCAATGACTCTTGGCGCCATCTCTAATAGTGGAAAATGACCGCTAAAACTTAATTCATTTGTTTCTAAAATAAGGATGGCATCAAACAAATTTTGCTTTGAATCAATCCATTCCATGGCGAGTTCTGGAGTGGTAAGAAATATAGGATGTTGCTCAATGCTGTCTCGTACACTTGTTGTATTTTTTTGTGAAAATTGTATCGCCGAAAAATCTTGATTGGTGTTGGAAAAAAGATTTGTGTTTAGTCGTGGCGATCGAGTTTGTCGTGTTTTTTGTCGAGCAATAATTTGAGTTGAAATTTGTGTTTCCAAACCGTCAAGAGCCGCCAAAAATCTTTGATAATGCTGATCGTCTTCGGGAATACCTTCGTGATGATATTGTGATAAAAACTGTTGTAAATACCAGCTTTGGAAAGCAGCTACCCAATCGTTAGGTTTTACTCTCGTTAAAGCCAATACCACTTTTTGTTCCGCCGTAGATAGTTGCAACCAATATTTTTGCCAAGCATGAAAATTATCAAAGTCTCGGAGATTAAAATTAATTGCATCTAGCTGATTAACAATCTGTTCGAGTTGGTTTTGTTGGTCGCGGGTCGCGTGAGCAGTTGTGTTGATTTCTTCTTCAAATAATCGAGTCTGATTGGTCGATTTAAGAAATTCTCTTAATTCATTTTCTAGCTCTCTGACGGTTGTTTCATAACCCATTTCTTCTACCTGATGTGTACCGCTAAGTGTCTCTAAGTTGGTTTGAATAAGTTGTGGAATGGTTTGCTGAAATTCTTGTAAAGCAGTTCTAAATGCTTTCACCGTATTTTGTATTTCTAGTATTTTTTCTGATCCAGTGTGGGCTGGAAAATCATAACTAAAAAAATGATTTTCTGCAAATTTAGTTTGCATAAATTGATAATCTGAACGTACTCTTTTTTGTCGTTCTAGAATATTTTTTGAACTGCTAGAGAAAAGCCCCGTAAGTTTGAGTTTTCCAGTAGAAAGGAATCCAGTATTGGTTCCTTTGGTGCCGTGTTCACTATCTAGATCACCAATTAATTCTAATAAATCATCACTTTTCTTTTGATATTCTTTTAGACCGTCATTGTAATAATGGGTTAACTTAACGGTGTAAGTATGTAATTTATTAATATACTTTTGTTGTAAAGAATGCGCTTGTTTTTTCAGTTCTTGGGCCGATTGTTCAATTCTCTGAAGACTATTTTTTGGATCATATTCTAAAAATAAAACACTATTTAGCTTACTGAGTGGATGATCAGTCGTTCCAATATTTTCAAATAAATCCACCCCTTGTGCTACTTTTTCCGAAAAAGAATTAAACACTTTATATGACCATTGATAGTCATTAAATTTTAAATGACTATTTAATAAGGCGCTAGGTTCTTTTCCATTGGCAGCTAAAAATAAACCGACCACATTGGTCCAAGTATAAGTTCCAAAAATCGGTTGAGTAATACTTTCGTATTGATTGGCCAGTACTGTTTGATTTCGTAATGCTTTTTGTAAGTTAAGATTGTATTGTTCCCTATCATGTTTGGGGAGATCTTTAGTTGTTCGTTCATTTTGACTAGTCGAATCAGGAAAAAGATTTAGACAAAATTGACCTAATGAATGAGATGCAAGATGACGATGAATAGCACCGAGAGATGCTGGTTGTCGACTAACAATTAATAAATTCTTTTCATTAGAAAGACAGTTGGCTGCGAGATTGGCTGCCGTCTGAAAAACACCTGTCCCGGGTTCTCCATCAACGATTAGATTATGTGTTTGGAAATATTGCATCACCACTTCTTGCATTGGATCGGTAGGGAATATTCCGTAGGTATGTAACCATGCTGGCGTTTCGAGTGGTTGCCAAATATTATTTTTTAGGTTGGTCGCTTGGTGGAGTAATTGAGTTTGTTGAACACCAAAAAGATTTAGAACACCGGACCAGTGAATACTACCTTTTGTATTTTCAATAGTAGCTGGAGCTGGTAGAACGGTGGTCGTAGATCGCTCATCCGTTAAATCTAATTGGACAATTAATTCATAGCAAAGATGATAAATCGCTTCGCCAAGATTTCCTTTAGTTGCTAAGCAGGTATTAAATTTTTCCGTAAGGTTAATATCGTATTGCTCTTCAAAAAAAGCCAACAATAAATTATTGGGTAAAACATCCTTATGGTTAACTTTCAGATGCCATTTATCTGCGTAATCAGGTTGGTAATTAGTTCGCCAGATAAAAAGCGGAGCGGCTATGGTTTGACGAGGATCTTGTTCTTCTGTTTTTATATAAAACATTGGAAACCCAATTCCTACTTCTTGATACTCCGTCTGTCCTGATTGTCGATAGGCATTATAAAACAAGTCATTCAAAGATGGAATCGATTCATCATTGGCAATGAAAGAAATATCTGTTGCTTCGCTTTCCCAGATTCGGGATAAAAGGGTAGTAGCAAATTGATCACCTTTTCGGGAAATCTTTGTAAGGTCCATTCCTGGACTAGAGCAGCCATTATAATAGGCTGTTTTCTGTAATTGCAAATATACCGCAGTGGATATTTGCCCAGTCGATGGTCGTTCTTTCATAGTCGTTGTTGATGTTTAAGCTTAAGTACGTGGACAAATTAAACTATAACTTATGACTAGATCTTTTTTCACTATTCTGCTTTACAAAAATTCTCATTATACTACGGCATAACTCCGGTTTTTGTGCATTGACTAGTGAAAAAAACTCTTTAGTCATAACTTATATATAATTTTATCCAAGTACTTACCAAAATTACAAATTAACCAGTAGAAGTTTGTATTTTCAGCGAAAAAAGGAGAAGTTGATGAAAAAATAGTGATCAATATTTCTCTTTAGAAGTTTATTTTTAGATATACCTGTAAATCAATTTAATATGATGATTTTATTTAAGTTATTATTTAAGCTAACCGGCCTGACAATTCTAATTGCATGTATAGGTTGTAATTCGGGAACTACTAAGCTATTACCTTATCAGTCTCAACTTAACCAAACCTTTGATTTACGCTACGGAACCACTGTTGGACTACCAGATGAAGAAATAGAAATTAGTTTTGAAAAATTATCCGAAAGTAGATGCCCTGAGGATGTAAATTGTATTCAAGCGGGAGAAGGCGTTGTTTCTTTGGTGGTTAAAGTTGGAAAGCAAAGCGAACACTTGGTATTGAAGGTCAAAGGGTTGTGTTCGGATAGGCCCGAATGTGGAGAAGCAAAGACGGTTTTAAATTATACCTTAACCTTAATGAGCTTAAACCCTTATCCGACCAAGGTTTTAGGGGATAAGAAAAAATACATTGCTAAAATGATTGTTACTAAAAAGCCTCCAATGGGCGAAACTAAATAAATATGCATAAAGTACAATTGGCCAAGAATGGTCCTGAATTTTCTCGAATCATTGCTGGTGTGATGACCTGGGGCGTATGGGGAAAGAAATTGACCGCTAAAAAGGCTGCTAGTTATATAGATGAATGCCTCGAATTAGGGGTTTCTACCTTTGATCACGCCGATATCTATGGACATTATACCACCGAAGCTCTTTTTGGACGAGCTACTAAAGGTAGGTCCTCTCTTCGTGATCAAATGGAATTGATTTCCAAATGTGGAATTAAACTAGTGACCCCCAATCGACCTGAATATAAAGTACACGCTTATGATACCAGCAAGGCGCATATTCTCTTTTCTGCTGAAAACTCCTTAAAGAGCCTAAAGACGGATTATCTAGATTTACTGCTCATTCATCGGCCAAGTCCTTTGATGCATCCTTATGAGATTGCAGAAGCTTTCAATCAACTCAAACAATCTGGAAAAGTCCTGAATTTTGGAGTTTCTAATTTTACACCTTCTCAATTTAGTTTGCTCAATGAATATATTCCATTGGTAACCAATCAGGTAGAGGTATCTCTATTACATGATGAATTTCTGACCGATGGTACTTTAGATCAGTGTATCCAGCACGAAATTGCACCGATGGCGTATAGTACGATGGCAAAAGGGGCTTTCTTTTCTCAAGAAGCACCTGAACCAGTTCAGCGGATCAAAAAAGTTTGTGCTAAACTCAAAAAGAAGTATCGAGCGACCTATGATGAGTTATTAACTGCTTGGTTGCTTGCGCATCCAGCTAGAATCTTACCAGTAATAGGAACAACGGGTATTGATCGTATGGCTGCAGCTGTTCGTGCCACCGAAATTACCCTTGCAAGAGACGATTGGTTTGCGATGTGGGAAGCGGCTAGAGGCCATGAAGTGGCTTAGTAGTCTGTAAATGAGTTAATTATAGGTAGTTTTGAAGTGAAAATAATTCAAGCGCAAGCGCAACTTCAAAATCAAAATCAAACATTTCTATCGTGGTTCCTTTAAAGCTTCGTTCCTCTTTGATGTGGTTTATTTTTTGCTTTTGCATTTGAAATTGCATTTGCATTTGAAAATAAGCATCTAGTGCCTGCTGGTTAAGCATGGGGTGACTTAATTGATGACACTTTACCCAGCGGTGTATTGACAAACTTGTCCGCTTACGCGGCTACATGCTGGTAGGCAGAATTGCTTCAGTTGATACACTGTCATTGACCATCCCGTCCGCTTACGTGGTTCCTTCACTTAGCGTATTGTCATTGGCCATCCCGTCCGCTTTCGCGGTTCCCTCACTTAGCGTATTGTCATACGCTACCCTTCGGGATCGTTCGGTCATCCTTCGGGATCGTTCGGTCATATTAGATTTAATCATCATCGTTAACAAGTCGTTAACAATTGTTCGATGCCCATTAACAACCAAACGTCGAAACATCGGTTACCTTTGTAATCGTAATACATAATTCCTTTTTGGTTTTATGACACTTTAACCATTAAAAAATTTTAAGATGAACATTTCTAAGATTCGTTTTAGCTTTTCTGCGTTATTCGCATGTTTAGTATCTGTAGCTTTATTTACTGCTTGTGCTGGTGATAGCGCTAATTCTGCTGCTGATGCTGCTAAAGAAAAAGTAGCTGCTGCTGCTAACACGGTAAGCAATACTGCTGATGCCGCTGCTACTGCTATGAAAGATGCTGCTGCACCTGTAGTTCCTGCTGGTCCTACGACGACTATCAAATTTGAAGAAACTGAATTTGACTTTGGTACAGTTGATCAAGGAGAAAAAGTAACTCACGTTTACAAATTTGCTAATACTGGTAACGAGCCATTAATCATCAGCAACGCTAAAGGTAGCTGTGGATGTACGGTTCCTAGCTGGCCAAAAGAGCCAATTCCAGTAGGTGGAAGTGGTGAGATCCAAGTTCAGTTTGATTCTAAAGGTAAGAAGAACAAGCAGAGCAAGAAGGTTACCCTTACGGCTAACACTGACCCAGCTCAGACTTTCCTAACGATCAAAGGCGAAGTTAACGCTCCTGAAGCTGCTGCTGCTAACAAGTAAGCAATAGAAAAGCTTTAAAAAGTAAAAAAGACCATCAGATTCTAAACTTAATCTGGTGGTTTTTTTTATATAGGTAGGTAATGCTAATTAGAATTTAAAAATAAATTTATGAAGCAAAGCAAGATTATATCTGAAGATTATCTGATTTTTTGCTTCTTGCTGCTCGCTATTTGCTTTTTGCCATCTTCAATCGCGGCCGAGTGAAGCAAGTAGCCAGAAGCAAATAGCATTTTCTAATGTACTTCTTTGGTTATAGATAGAGAGGTTAATTTAGAATTTATCCCTTGATTGACATAAGTAATACTTACATAAGCCTTAATATGAAACAATATCTGTCGTTAGTTAAATTCAGTCATACCATTTTTGCGTTGCCTTTTGCATTATTAGGTTTCTTTTTGGCGATTTATCGTTTGGATGTACAGATACCTTGGATTGTTTTCCTCTATGTTTTGCTTTGTATGGTCTTTGCTCGGAATGCGGCCATGGCTTTTAATCGATATTTGGATAGAGATATTGATGAAAAAAATCCACGGACGGTAGTGCGAGAGATTCCAGCCGGTATTATTTCACCTACAGCGGCACTTTCCTTTGTGATTATTAATGCAATATTATTTGTAGCAACGACTTGGTTGATCAACCCGCTTTGTTTTTACTTATCTCCTGTGGCACTTTTGATTATTCTTGGCTATAGTTATACCAAACGTTTTACCTTTCTTTGTCATTTTGTTTTAGGGCTAGGACTCGCTCTTGCACCAATTGGGGCGTACTTAGCAGCGGGCGGAAATTTCGATTTATTACCCTTATTATATGCCTTTGCTGTTTTGTTTTGGGTCTCTGGATTTGATATTATTTATGCTTTGCAGGATGAAGCGTTTGATCGAAAACATCAATTGTCTTCGGTTCCAGTCATGCTGGGAGGACAAAACGCTTTACGGCTGTCTACGGTATTGCACATAGGATGTGCGGTGGCAATGACTACGGCTGGATACGTTTTACTGACTAATTATCCAAGTGCTGGTTGGTTATCAGGTTTAGCTACTCTTATATTTTTGGGATTACTTTCTTACCAGCATACTTTGGTCAAACCTGATGATTTAAGTAAAATAAACCTCGCCTTTTTTACTACTAATGGGGTAGCAAGTGTGATTTTGGGTAGTATGATTATCCTTGATTTGTTATTCTAGAATGTCCTAAAAGCACTTATTCTCTTCTTTTTTAAAATTTTTCCTTTTATATTATTATTTTTAATGCTTTATTAAGAAAAAAATGTGTTTAAAATGTACATTTTTGCAATAACATTTTAATTAAAGTATATAAATTTAATTGTAAATGTAAAATGCATACTGCTTGATAATTACATTGCTATTTTTTTCATATAAATTATATTTAAAATTATAATTGGCAAAACACCCTGATTGTGAGTCAGTTAGAAGATACATATGCTAAATATTTAAAGTATTTGGCACGGTTTTCGAACTTTCTCTGACAAGTTTATATTTCCTAAAAACGAACATACTTTATGCATTTTAATCTTTATTTTTAAGATTACACAGCACACAGTTTTTATTTCCGCACCTATTACCATTTAAACAGTATATAATTCACTTACAAGGAATAACCTTGTTTGGGCTAAAAAAATATTGACACCATGAAAAAAGAATTACTTCTTTTTTTGCTGTTACTAGTTACCTCTCTTTCTGTCACTTCCACTTACGGAATGGCAAATGACGAGCCGTTGACCACCGTTTCAGCTGAATTAACTTTTAACGATACGATTGTAAATTTACCGGATACGGTATATCTGCAAACATCCGATTGTAATGCGCCTGCCGCGTTGTGCTTGGATATTCCTATTAATGATATTTTTAATTATCAAATAATTATTAACGATACTAGTTTCTATCAAAACGGGATTAACGCCTGTAACTTAGATACGATTCTATCCTATAATTACCGTCAGTTGGTCGAAGCCGATGACGGTACGCCTATTTCTGGACCTTACAGTGTACAAAACTGGGAAGTAAATGGCGTTTCTTTTAGCGGAGATTTTCTGACGATTCCTGATTTGGTAGATTCTCTAAATGTTTGGGATCCAACCGGAAGTTGGACGGATGATCCAGTAACTAAAAGAATTAGAGGTGGAAATAATGCTAATACGTATTCTGACCTTGCTATTTTTGTAGCTCAGATTGGGGTAACACCTATTTTGACTAAAAACGAGCAATTAAGAATCAATGGTAGCCAACTATTTTTTGAGTCTGGTATTACCAAAGTAACTTTAAGCACGACAGGACCACCACCACTTTGTGTGGATTCATTCCGAGTGTCTGTATCTTGTATTCAACCAGAGGTAATTCGAATTGATACTTTATTTTCAGGTGTTACAGATACGATCTGTCTTGACTTTTCGGAGCTAGAATTTCCTTTTGTTTCGATTACCAATGAATGTCCAGGTGCTAGTGATGGCAATGTACAGTTCAACCTAATCAACGGTGATTCTTGCGTAGAATTTACCACCTTGACACCAGGCATTGATTCTGCATGTTTTGTTGTTTGTGATGACCGCGGATTGTGTGATACGACGACCTTTATAATAGATGTACAAGATCCTAATCCAAGTCGCGTTTTCGAAATCAATCTAACGATTGTGGAGGGAATGAGTGATGTCTTTTGTTTAGATACAACCCGTTTGGCAGGTGTAGATACCTTCTTTACGATTTGTGATCCGGCTGAAAGCTTTGTTGACTTTACTTTAGATAGTGCAAGTTTATGTTTGGATTATACTGGATTAGTTGCAGGTGGCTCAGATACTTTTTGTATTGTGATTTGTGATGCGATGCTATTATGTGATACTAATTATGTATATGTACAAACGCTTAGAGATGGACCAGGTTTGGTCAATGATACGCTTTTTATCAATCAAGAAAATACGATTTGTAATTTCTCTTTAGATAACTTAAGTGGATCAGTTGTTAATATCCAGAACTTCTGTGAAGATTTACCGACAGCGGTTGATTTTACGTTAGATACCTTTAATTTTTGTTTAAATATTGATGGTCTTGTACCAGGTCAAGATACGGCTTGTTTGCAATTCACAGACAATATGGGCAACATAGATACCATCTACTATGTAGTGGATGTTTTAGATCCTATTTCAGAGATAATTGAAGACGATATTCGACTAGGAAATACCGTGACTTATTGCCTAGATACTACGCAATTAGGAGGTTTGGTAACCGATAGTATATTTGTTTGTAATAATTTCTCGGGTCAAGCCGTCGAATATGTTGCAAATCCCGTATCTTTGTGTATAGACGTTACTGCAACCAATGCCGATCTAAGTGACACACTATGTTTAGCAGTTTGTGATGAATTCATGACCTGTGATACCACCACCTTTATTTTTAACGTTACTGATTTACCAGTCGATTCTCCTCCGATACTAGTCCCCGATTCTGATACCGTATTGGTTAATAGTACCATAAGCTTTAATGTTTGTGATAATGATACAATTCCAGGAACTATAGATAATTTCTTTGTTCTTCCTGAAGCCAGTGGTGGTGTAGGCCCAAATCAGGGTATTGCCTTCGCAGATTCAGATTGTATGGTAACCTACATAGCAGCGGAGGACAGTTGTGGATTGGATCAATTTTCATATGTCATTATCAACGAATTTGGTTCTGATACTACCACTGTTACTGTATTTATCGAATGTAATCAAGGAGAACCTGGAGAATTGTTTGTCTTTAATGGATTTTCACCTAATAATGATGGTGTGAATGATTTCTTCCGAATCAGAGGTCTAGAAGACTTTCCAGATCATATTCTATATGTATACAATCGTTGGGGAAATCGCGTTTTAGAAACGACTGATTATCAAAATGATTGGGCTGGAACGTGGGAAGGATTAGATGTGCCAGATGGTACTTATTTCTACCTTTTGGATAGAGGCGACGGTGAAAATATTTCTGGCTATGTCGAGATACGGCGATAGTGAGAAACAAAGAAGCTGTTTAAAATTAATACAAAATGACTACAGACAAGTCATTGATTATCAGTACTTCACAAATTTATCGACACCGTCCCGAAAGCGTTCGGGACGAATCTAAAAATTTGCATCGTTCTGATAACCAAGCACTTATCTTCGTCTCTTTTGACAAACTTTAAACAGCTTCAAAGAATAAAAAAGAAAAAAAGCTAGCATCATTTTTGATTTTAGCACCTTATAAATATTATTTACTAATTGAGAAAACACCAGAATCTTACACATACTGAACTTCTAAAATCTACCATGGATTATGAGAAAAATCTACTTATTTATCGTGCTATTATTCGTCGGAGGGACTAACCTGTTAGCACAGCAGGATGCCATGTTCACTAAGTACATGTTTAACAGTCTGACTTTCAATCCTGCTTATGCAGGGTCAAAGGATCACCTCGCGATGAATCTAATCCACCGAACACAATGGTGGGGAATTGAGGGCGCGCCACAAACGCAGTCTCTGATTATCCATACACCCATGCCCAACGAGCGAGTTGGGGTAGGTCTTAGTTTGGTGAATGATGAGATCGGTCCGACTAATTCTATTCGAGCTAATCTAAGCTATGCTTACCGTATTCCAATGGGGAAAGGAAAGCTATCTATTGGTTTGCAAGGTGGTGTGATGCACTGGCGAGCGGACTTTAATAAACTAACCTTAGAGCAAGGAGGAGGAATTGACGAAGCATTTGAAGAAATGACACCGTCTAGATTACTACCTAACTTTGGAGCAGGTATTTATTATTATACTCCAAAGTTTTATGTAGGATTTGCTAGTCCGCAATTGATCGAATATGATTTGCGAGACAATCAGATTAATACGAATATCTGGGCTAGACAACAACGGCATTATTATTTTTCTGCCGGAGCTGCGTTCCCACTAAAAGGAGATGCTTTGATTTTTAAGCCATCTATTTTAGTTAAGAATGTAGGTTTGTTGAGCAGCTTTAGCAAGGATGAAGCTTTCCAAACATTTGGAGCGCCTACCGAATTCGATATTGATTTATCATTGATGTTCCAGCAGGCTTTATGGGTTGGTGTTTCTTTCCGTTCGGCGATCGAAGGGATTATTGGAGACCAAAGTTCCTTTGACTCTGCGGATGTCTGGGCAGCCTATTACTTAGCGAATGGATTACGAATTGGTGTAGCATATGATTACACACTGACCAAATTACAGAGCGTAGCCGGTGGTTCGTTTGAGATAATGCTCGGTTACGAGTTTGACTATAAAACTAAGCAGGTGGTAACACCTAGATACTTCTAGACAACAGTATAGAAATCCATAAAAACACAATCCCTTAATTAAAGTAAGAAAAATGAAGTTTAAGAAGCTAATTTTAATCATGCTAGTGATGTCCTTTGGGGCTTCCGGTTTGTTTGCTCAGAAGATGAAGCGAGCAGTTAAAGCCATGGAAGGTCTGGATTATCAACAAGCAATCACCTTGTTTAATCAAGTACTTGAAAAAGATGATAATGGTGAAGCAAAAATTTTACTAGCAGAATGTTACCGAAAGGTAAGTAATTCTGAAGACGGTGAATACTGGTACGGACAAGTTGTACGGTTACCAGAATCTGAATCCATTCACAAACTTTACTACGGGCAGATGCTACAACGTAATGGTAAATGTGATTTGGCAAAAGAATGGTACGAAAAATATGTAGAGGAAGTTCCCGATGATTTACGTGGACAATACCTTGTAAAAGCATGTGATTACGAAGATGAGCTAATGACCAAAAATGCAGGTATTTACGAAATCGTACACCTACCTTTTAATTCTAATGTAGATGATTTTAGTCCAGTAATTTATGGAGATGATATTATCTTCGCTTCAGAAAGAGATATGGGTGGTGCGATTAAGCGTACCCACACTTGGACAGGAAATCCATTTTTAGAATTATATAAAATTAAAGCAGAACCAGTTGATAAGGAAGAATGCGGAGAATATACTTTTGGTAATCCTAAGAAATTTTCTAAAGACCTAAACGGTAAATTTCACGATGCTGCGGTAAGTTTTAATCAAGATCAATCTGAAATTTATTTTACTCGAAATAATTATGTAAAAGGAAAGCCTGGAAAATCTGATGATGGTGTTGTTAAGCTTAAGATATTTCACGCACCTAAAAAAGGTGACAACGATTGGGGTGATCTAGAAGGTTTACCTTTCAATAGTGATGAATATTCTGTAGCGCATCCAACATTGACACCAGACAATAATACTTTATACTTTTCTTCTGATATGCCTGGTGGTTTTGGAGGAATGGACCTTTATAAATCCGAAAAAGAAAGCGGAAGTTGGGGACCACCTTTGAATCTAGGGCCTGGAATTAATACTGAAGGAAACGAAGTATTTCCAAACTATGATCCTGTAGGTAAATTATACTTTTCTTCTGATGGACAAATTGGTCTTGGTGGATTAGATATTTACTACATGGAAGATAAAGGAGAAGGTGAATGGGGAATGATCGAAAACGTTGGTTACCCAATCAATACCATCTCTGATGACTTCGGTGTTGTTTTCAACGAAGAAGGAACTTGCGGATTTTTATCTTCTGACCGTGAAGGCGGATCTGGAATGGATGATATCTATAGCTTTAAGAAGATTGCTTCTCCAGTTGAGATTCTAGTATATGATCGTGAAACAAAAGAGCCAATCGAAGGCGCTACCGTTGTTAACGATTGTACGGGTCTAGAATTAACGACAGATGCAGATGGTAAGATTACGATCGATCAAAAAATGGGAGAGTGTTGTAATTTTACTGCTAGTGCAGAAAATTACTTAGACAACGAAGAAAAAGGTTGTACAACCGATATCCCAAGAGGAGAAAAAGTATTCGTAGAAATTCCACTTGATCCAGCATTGGCGTTCGAAATCGAAGGTGTTGTTTTTGACGACAATACAGGTTTGCCACTACCTGGTGCAACCGTTACTTTGATGAACGATTGTGATAAAGACGAACAAACCTATACGACCGATGAACTCGGTACCTATAATTTCAAACTAGACAAAGATTGTTGTTATACCGTTAAAGGAAGCAAGGATGGTTATATCGCTGCTACGGTAGCAGACCAATGTACCCGTGGCGAAGAGAAATCTTTGACCCTACAAGCTAACTTAAATCTACAGCCTACTTCGGCTACGGATAGTTATGTTGTGGAAGAAGATGCACCAGGTAATCCATACAAAGATAGTTCGACGGACTTATGGATAGATCCTAATACCAATGCTCCGGCAAATGGGCCGATTAATGGCCGTACCTTCAAAAATGGTGTTGAAACTTTTGAAACACCAAGTAGCCCTACATTCCCTGTGAGTCCGGTAGCACCAGGTCCAAATCAATCCGTAGCGTATCTATTGCATATCTACTATGATTTTGATCAGTCTTACTTAAGAGACGAAGCAGAACCACAGTTACAGGCATTACAAGCGATGTTGGAAAACAATCCAGAGTTTGTCGTAGAGATTGGATCACACACAGATTCACGTGGGTCAAATTATTACAACCGTGCACTTTCTCAGCGACGTGCTGATTCAGTAGTAAGATGGTTGATTGCGAATGGTATTGATCGAGAACGTTTAGTAGCGGTAGGATACGGTGAGAGTCAGAATGTGAATAATTGTAAGAATCGAATTCCTTGTTCTGAAAGAGAACACCAAATGAATCGACGAACAGAGTTTAGAATTTTAGGAAACATTGGCGATGTCGATGCGAGAGAAATCTCTCAACCAAAAGCAGATCCACGAGTGGATGAATGTATTGGTTGTCCATTCTAGAATTTGTAAAAATATTAGATAAAACTTCATTATCTTAAATAGTACGAGGATGGGTTAAATTTTAATTTTGTCCAAGTACGCTAAACCCCGGAGGAATCAGTTAATCTGAATACCTTCGGGGTTTTTTATTTTGAAGAAGTTTTTGAAAGGGCAATTTATGTCAGGTGGTAGAGAGAGAGAGAGACAATTCATGAATTGTCTTTACATGAATTGTCTTTACGTGAATTGCCTTTAGCTCTAATCTCTTTCTGCTTGTTGAGCTTGATCGTATAATCTAATCAGGTCGTCTACTTCGTGCGGTTCTACGATTTGTAAAGGGATGTTGATATTTAGTTCAATATCTTGCTGACTAGCAATGGGTTGACTTACGTAACGGGGTAGTGGAGCTAAGGCAGAAGCGGACATGAAGTCTGGCGAAAGTTGTTCGACTGGTTGCAATAATGCTCTCATCTTTTCATGATCGATTAATTGGTCGAAATCATCATCTTCTTCTAGGATTAGAGCAAGGTAATCAGCCATGCCTTTTTTCTTAGATTTCTTCTTTTTACGTAGTTTCTTTTTTGCTTTGTTTTCGTCAACCTCCTCGACAGCAACAGATTCTGGAACTTCAAAAACAAAATCGGTATTGTCTGTAGGTAATATGGATTGCTCTTCTGCAGGAACCGTTTTTTCAGCTGCAGCCATTAAGGAATGGTTTTGTTGTAGCTGATACAAGTATAAACCAGTCATGGTGAAGAGTAGAACCGCAGCTACTCGACTGAGTCGTTGTAACTGAATTCGAATTCCGAGATGTAATGGTAGATTAGGCTTGACAGATTCCCATACTTCTTCAGAAGGAGTCATACTGAACTGATCGAACCGTTCCTTTACTTCTTGGTCAAACTGATTATTTTCCATTTTCGATTGAATTCGGTCAAAGAAGTCCGAGTCTGGATTGAAATGAAAATCCGAAAATCGTTCGTTGAACGTTTCGTCAAATTTCTGGTTGTTGTTATTGTTGTTTTTCATGGGGTTATATGGTTTCAATTTGATTATCTCTAGTTTTTACAATTCGTTGCAAGGCTGTTCGAGCTCGAGACAATTGCGATTTAGAGGTTCCTTCCGAGATATCTAGCATTTGGCTGATTTCTTTGTGAGAGAATCCTTCTATTACATAAAGATTAAAAATTGTTCGGTATCCATCTGGTAATTTTTGAATACACTGTAATAATTCTTGTGTTGCTAAGTGATCAAGAATATTGGTGGTACTAA
>CALGJS010000239.1 GCA_937927835.1 uncultured Saprospiraceae bacterium
GTCAAGGCAAATAGCATTTGCCTAAACAGCTGTAGTGTAGATGATTTCTGCGTGCTTGTTTTTTCTAGTCTGTCTGCGCGCGAGGCTTCCTTTAGGACTGAGGTGTGAGATGGCAAAAAGACAGACGGATCAGATTCGTCGTTCCAGTCTTTTTCTCTAAACGCCCGAAAATTTATTCCAAGAAAAACAATCACAGCGAGTATCGGCCCAAGAAAACGAATCAAATTATAACCCGTAATCTGTTGTCCTACCCAACGCAGCAAATAATAAATACTCCCATTAAATTCAAATCGTTGAAAATACAAACCAATACTAGACCCAATATTGCTGAGAAAAACAGAACTAAACAAAGGCGTAAATAAAGCTACTACCGTCACTCCAATTACCGTAAAATAAATCATCGCTTTTTTCCATCCCAACCGTTTTATAAAAAATGGCAAAAACATCAAAGGCAATAACTTAGTCGCAATTGCAAATCCCATCGCGACACCCGATAAGAGAAGGTTTCTTAAAGTGTATTTGCGCGCTGGGCTTCCTTTAGGACTGAGGTGCGGAGAGCCATAAGTTATACCAGACTTTACATAAAAATAAATAGCCGCCACCAAAAAGAAAACCATCAACGCTTCAAAATGCAGATTGCCCGTCAGCTCCAAAATAATCAATGGATTCAGCGCATACCACAGCATCTGTTTTCGATCTAATTTAAAATGATCTAACAAACGGATTCCTAAAAAGATTGTACCCATTTCAAAAAACAGAAAAAACGCTTTCATCGTCACAACCGTTCCCAAAATACTATTTGGAAATAACCAAGTACTAAAAGCAAATATACCCTGACAGACCGGCGGATAAACCGTAAAATATTCAGGAGAATTAAGTTCGTCAAATAAGGCCTGTGTAATTCCTTGCACTTCATTCCCCGCCAAAAGATAATAACCAGGCAACTGCTCAAAAGGATTGATGCCTTGATTCAGCAACCGTCCATCCCAAATAAAACGGTACACATCGTCAGATAAATTTGGTAAAGAAAATAAGAGTAAAAACCGCGCAAGAATTGCAATCCCCAACCAGAAGGCAAAGGTTTGATTGGGAGCGTTCTTTAAAGTATTTCTGCGCGAGGGGCTTCCTTTAGGATTTGAGGTGTGGGCAGCAAAAAGAAATACTTGAGATAACTGACCTGTTTGGTTACGAACTAATTTGGTAACCGAAAAATAATAAACCCCAAAAGCCGCTATAAATCCAGGTAGCAACAGCACAAAATCTTCTTGCTGTGGATAATATCCCAAGAAAGCAATGATCAATAAAAAAAATGAGCCTGCTAAAAAATTGAGTCCCATATGATTGGACATTTTAGACGTAGTGCTAAAGGAAGTTAATAGACTACCGAGTAAAAAGGTAAAAAACAAAATGAGATTCACCAAAAATATAAGAGCGGGAGGCGGTTCTTCCTTTAGGAAGTCAGTAGGCAGCCGAGCCAAAAAATAAAAATCCCCCCTAACTTATCACACACTCATTTCACTTAAAACTAACATGCCGAACAGAATAAAAACAAATAGTCCCAAACCCAACCATCAGCATCGCGTGGAAAATTAAAAAAGCATTTTGATCAATATATAATCCCCATAAAAGACCTCCTAAAAAATACAAAGATAGAAAACCTTCAAAGAGCGTAGTCCAAGAAATCTTTTGACCCAAGTACTTTTGTTTTTTGAAACTGTCTTTGATGTTTTTAATATTGAATTTTGGCGTACGAACAAAAGGAGATTGCTTTCCTAAATATCCCTGAATAACCGCAATAGTATTGTGTAAAGAAAGTCCCATCGACAAGGCCAAGAAAACCGGAAATAGAAAAATAAATTTAACCAGTTTTTTTAAGAACGGTTGTTTCGCTAATTCTGCTTGAACATTGGCCACATAATAAACCGCCAAGATTGCTGGTAATCCAACAAGAAAAATTCCCATAAAGCGTAGATCAATTCCGATCATGGCTAAAGCAGAAACCATCGGCACACTAATGATGGCCGAAATAAAAATACAGATAAAAACACCACTACCCATTAAGTGTCCAGTCGCGTGTAATTTTTTTCGAGTAGTTATGTCTGATTTCCAAATAGTTGGTAACAATTTCCGTGCATTTTCTGCACCACCTTTCATCCAACGAAATTGTTGAGACTTTAAGCCATTCATCTCAGCAGGTAATTCAGCTGGAGAACCAAATTTTTCTAAATAAGAAATATCCCAACCTTTAAGCTGCGCACGGTAACTCAAATCCAAATCTTCGGTGAGCGTATCTGCTTCCCAACCACCAGCATCCTCAATACAACTTCGTCTCCAAACACCTGCCGTACCGTTAAATTGCAATAGACAGTTTCCTGCTTTACGACCTTGCTGTTCTACCGTAAAGTGCACATTGAGTTGCATTGCTTGTAGACGCGTCAAAACAGAATACCCTTCATTGATATGTTCCCAACGGGTTTGTACCAATCCTACTTTTGGATTATTAAAATGCGGAACTGTTGCTTTTAGAAAATCCGTACGGGGTAAAAAGTCTGCATCAAAAATAGCGATGAAATTTCCCTTAGCTCGAGACATCGCTTCTTTAAGCGCACCTGCTTTATAACCAGAACGATCCGTTCGGTGAATCAATTCGATATTAAACCCTTTGGCTTTATACTCGTTTACTTTTTTACGACTGATCTCAATCGTTTCATCCGTAGAGTCATCTAACAAATGAATTTCAAATTTATCTTTTGGATAATCTAATTTAACAATCTGATCTACCAATCGTTCCACAACGTATTGCTCATTAAATACAGGAAGTTGTATCGTGATGAATGGTAATTCTTCTGGTAATTCTTTTGGAACTGCGGGAGGGTTTTTACCTTCCTGAAAATGGTGCTTTTTATAAAAGTATAATAAGTGAAATTGCAATAGGCAAAAGCAAGTGATATACGTCAGTGCTAAGCAGTAAATCGCAAAGAGGATATAACTGATTACGATCATTTTATAGTAGTTTAAATATAGTCCACAAAATTTTATGTCCGGCTAGGATGGTTCCTTTTACCGTTCCTGATACTTTCGAAAATCCAATTCGCTTACGATAAGTAACTGGAATCTCTGTACATTTCATTTTCATCTTGGCGGCTTTGACTTGCATCTCTACCGTCCAACCATAGGTTTTATCCTGCATGTCGATTGCCAATAATTGATCATAGCGAATGGCTCGAAAAGGTCCTAAGTCCGTAAATTCATATTTATAGAAAAACCGAATTAGATTCGTCGCCAACCAGTTTCCAAAAACCTGCTGTGGTGTCATCGAGCCTGCTTCCATGTCTCCTGTTGCTCGCGAGCCAATCACCATGTCCATTCCGTCGTTAAGAATTGGTGCAACCAATTGGTGCATCTCTTCTGGATAATCCGAATAGTCTGCATCAAGAAAAACCACGATGTCTGGAGGAGTAGGATTCTTGGCAATATGTTCTAAACCTTTTAGGCAAGCATTCCCATAACCACGAATCGGCTGATGTACAAGGGTAGCGCCATTGGCTCTAGCGACTTCCGCTGTCTGATCGGTACTCGCATTATTGCAGACAATCACTTCCCTGACCAAATCGGCAGGAATATCCTGTAAAACCCGGCCGATGGAGTTCTCTTCATTAAAAGCGGGAATAACCACGTCAATTTTTGGTGAGATCATTTTAAGAATGCTTCTAGTAGTTTGCTATTCGGTTTAATAATAAAAATAAATAGTAGGCAAAGGTAGGATTAATTCGCTGATCTGACTGTCTTTATGAGTACATTCTAGGTGATTTTATGAGTAACCGAACCATCGCTAAAACGTAACTCATTTTACATTTTAGAGTAAAATATGCTAACAAAGCTTATTTTTGCAATGTTCTTCTAGAATCGACGTTTTAATACCTGCCATAATTCTTTAAAATCACAGATATCTAATCTGTCAA
>CALGJS010000240.1 GCA_937927835.1 uncultured Saprospiraceae bacterium
TAAAAGGTGCTTTTGCGAATAATCTAAAGAATATTTCAGTTGATTTTGCTGCGGGTGTCATCACTGCAATCACCGGAATCTCTGGAAGTGGAAAGTCTAGTTTAATGAAAACGGTCATATTTAACTCATGGAATCAACAACGTGCAATTGGCTGTATTTCAACGTATGGAATGGATCAATTTGAAAAGGTGCTTTTGATTGATCAAACTGCCTTGTCTCAAAATAGAATCAGTACGCTGCTTTCTTATACTGATATTTTGGATGATCTCAAAAAGGTCTTTGCCAATACTTCTGACGCAAAAGCCGCTGGATTAAAACGTGCTGACTTTTCTTATCAAAGCAAAAACGGAAAATGTTCTACTTGCTCTGGTCATGGTCAAATAAAAACGAGTATGGATTTTATGAGCGATTTATGGCTGGTTTGTGATCGATGTCGTGGGATGCGATATAATGAAACGATTCTTGCTTGTAACCTGAAAGGAAAGTCTATTGGAGATATTTTAAAGATGACGGTCAAGGAAGCGATCTCGTTTTTCGAAGATAAGATGCTGCTTAAAAAATTGACTTTACTGGATCGTGTTGGTGTTGGTCATTTGCTGTTGGGACAACCAGGAAATACATTATCTGGTGGAGAGGCACAACGGTTAAAACTTGCAGCAGCAATGTTGAAAAAGCGCAAGGGAGCTACCTTGTATTTGTTTGATGAGCCGAGTATGGGATTGCACTATTTTGATATTTTAAAATTGATGGAGGTCTTTGAAGGATTGATTGCCGATGGGGATACGGTGATTTTTATTGAGCATGATAAAGGGTTGATTGAAGCGGCGGATGTTGTTTTGAGATTGGGACCTGGGAGTGGTGATGCGGGTGGGGAGTTGGTTTAGGAGACAATAATTACTCGACTCGAAAATAAAATTCACCACCATCAAGATTAGCAAATGAAGCAAAATCGTTTCTGACCTCTTCACTAATTATTATAGTATCTGTATTAATTTGAGTTAAAATATTAATATTATTATCTGCAACATTAATCCTGTTTTTTTCTAGTGTAATATCAATACAATCTGAGTATTCTCTTATCGTACCATTCAATAATCTAAAACCATAATAACCAATTTCCTTAGGTATTAGATTTATTAATAGTGGACATGATACACTCCCACATTCCCAAATAATTAATCTTGATATATTATTTGAACTAGGTTTAACTTCAAAGCGAGTTCCATTTTGGGATATTTCAAATGCAGATGTTCCACTCCGGATAGGTTCATTGTTTTCATTCACCTTAAATAAATCAAATAGTAAGACCATTTCACCATAAGCATGATCAAATGAACCTTGGTTTTCATTAAGTAAAAAATTACTACCACTTAAATTTTTTAATTTAATGGTATCACCAATCTCAAAAACTGAATTGGTTGGGAATATTGAAAATTCTAAACTTGTATTACCTACTATAAATTCTTCACATTCCTCGACATCACAAGTAAATCCATATAAAAGCAAAATTAGTAAAAAAATAAATCGGCTTAAATTCATCATTGTCATTTTATTTTTATTAAAATATGTAGATAAAGTTTAGTAAAAGGCTGGCCAAGTTTCCATTCTCAATTTTTACTCTTTAATAAACTTCTGAACAGAAACCTCTTTATTCGAATCATCAATCAATCGTATAAAATAAAGTCCAGTTTCTAATTGATTAACCTCAATATTTAAATACTCCTTTTGAGTGATAGAATAAGATTTAACGGTTTTCCCTTGAAGATCAATTAAGGATAAGGTTCCGTCTAAATATTCAAGGTTGGTAATGTTTAGGTGATCTTGTGCAGGATTCGGAGAGATATTCCAAGTAGGTTTTGTTTGAAGATAATCGATACTCACCTCGTGTTGAAAATTAACTATCATGGTATTAAAACTACTATCTAGAAAGGTGAAAATAGGTTGGAGGTTTTGGGAAAAAATAAATTCGGTTTCAGCAACCCTACAGTCGCTATCTAAAGATATAGCTTGAATAAAATCACTGTATTCACTAATTATTTGGCTATAAACCGTAATTGGATAATTTTCTGAATGAATGAAAATTTCAAAATTATTATTTTCAGAATCGAAATTTCCAAATGGTCGAAAATCTTTTTTACTATCAATATTATTTGGAAAATATAAATTAGGTGCCGTCCAGTTTTGATTGCTCGACTCTCTTATGCAATTAAATACGGAGGAATCTCTTTGGATTACACGAATGTCTAAGTTTTCAAAAGGAATACCATAAATATTTTCCTCTCCATAGACCGAGTCTATTCCTAGTGTAATATCATCTCCCCAATCAACTCCTAAAAAGATAGAATCTCTTCTAGCCTCATTATCTATCACCACAAACATTACTACTTGTTCTTGAGCATAAGAATCGGAGTTTATAAAAACAAATAGAAATAGAATTATGACAGACTTCATAATATTAATTTTACAGCAATATACCACAAATTCCTATTCTAGTTGTTATAAAATTCTTGTTTATTTCGCAGAATAATAGCAAAAGTACCCTAATGCTACCTTAACCATCAATTAATATACAACATCAACCCTCTCGTCTCCGTCTCCTCCCCCCTTATAATTGAAACAAAATAAACCCCACTCGCTAAATGAGAAAGATTTATCTCTCCACAATTAATCAAATCTGTTAATGGGAATACTTCTCTTCCACTGGCATCGTGAATAATTACCTGTGCATTTTCTCGGTCATTGATCCCACGAATACTAAAATAGCCTGATGTAGGATTTGGTCCGAGTGAGAAATCTGAACGCTCTTGATTCGAATTGGCAGGTTTAGTTGAAAATACCTCAATTATTTCTTTGATGGCATAGAAAACAGCGTTTTTAAATCTTGCATGTTTGAAGGTCCCAGTGGAGAGGACACCATAATTGGTATAGGTGTCTTCTTCTTGGTCAACATGGATAATTGAACTTCCACTTTCTCCAGGAACTCCATAAGCACCAACTACGCCTATGTATCTAGACAGAATTTCATCCAAAAGGCCATAGCTATGATATAAAGTATCGCCATTATAAGGAAATGGTTCGAAGAAGGAAGTTACACCAGGATAACTAAATTTATGAAATACTTTTTCTTCAAAAAAAGCATCGTCTTCATTAAATCCAATTCCTATCCATCCGGTATTTCTACCAATTCCTCTGTTTAATTCAAGGATGGCAATATCATTTTGAAGGGAATTTAATTCATCAAAGAAAAATATTTTCTTAACATAGGCACAATCAAAACAAGCATCTCTTTTTCCATTATTATAAATTGGACAAACATAAATACTATCAAAACTAGTTAAAGTATCTGTACCAAAATTTACGAGGCAATGTTTTGAAATGATGGCATGCCTGGAACTGATCATGCTTCCCGAACAATTCCCAGCAGTAGAATCACCAAAAGTTAGAAAAGTTCTAATGGTAGTTCTGAGTGGATAACTATACAAATCGAAATTATCGCTGGCTTTTTGTTTTTTAGCGTATTGGGAGTTTTCCCAAATATTGGTGGTTGGTATACCGAGATCGAGGTCTGCTATTTCCGCATTGTGTGTTCCTTTAAAATTTTCCGTTGATTCACTGGATATGTTCTCATCAAAAGAAACCGATATTGTATCATAAATCCCAGTATAAATTTCAAAGCTATATAATTGATCTTGTTGTGCGAACAGCGAAGAAATAGTTAAACAAACAAAAATGGTGGTTTTGATTAGGTGCTGAAGGTTTTTCATCTAAGGTGGGTCGTTTTGAATTTTGTTTATTATAGATTCAACGACTAATGATAAATGTTATTTCAGGCGTGGCAACTATTAACAGATGTAATTATAGATACCTATTTTAAAATTGATTCTTGGTTGTTTTTAAAACAGGAAGGCTCTTGCCAAATCCATAATATTCATAGTTATTGCAAAGATAAATAATCCAGCTATTGTTATGTTTCCGATCAAGACAATAGCTTTTCCAGCCGTATTTTTTTCTTTTCTTTTATAGCTTTGAATTCCATTATAAACTCCCTTAAAACTATTAATCATAGCAATAATGATGATCACTCCAACCATTATTGGAACTAAGGTATTTAGTCCGACAAAAATAAATGAAAAGTAAATTATAATAGCTACTAAAAAAATTAATCCCAAAGCCATCAAAAAATTCTTTTTACTTTTTTCATAGTACGAAGTATCTGATGGATTCTCCTCATGATCTAAGATGTCATTGTGCATGGTATTTTTTTTATTAAAAAGAATAGGCCAAAATACCAATATTTTTAAACATCCTAAACATACTCCGCTTCTTCTTTCGCTTTTTTACAATTCTTTAGTTTATAGTCGTTTTTGGTTAGAACAAAATACCAGATTCCGATACAAGCTGGCAATAAAATAAGATAGCTAAAACCAAGCGGAAAAGGTACCCAAGAAGCATCCTTAAAAATCAAGAAAAGCATAAACCAAACTGCTGTAAAAACTAAATGTGGTACTCTCTTTCGGTCCTTATACGCAAAAACCATTGTTAAACTACTGATTACCTGCCAAATCCCAAATGGAAATAAAAGCATAAGTCCGTATACAAATGGTGTAAATATCAACAGAGGAATTCCGATGAATAATTGAATCGTGTAATCTAATTTTAAAAAACTGGCCTCTTTCATATTTAGATCGTTTTAATTGAGTAAAATAATTCGTTTTATTACCCCTAAAACAATCAAACTTCAAATAAGTTTCTAAACTTTCAATATTTTTTGAAAGTTTATTTTCACCTTACTTCCACCGCTCCTCCAACTGATCCAATTCATTCTGAAATAATAATTCAAAGGCTTCAAAAGCATCTTCTTGGGTTTGTCTCGGTACGACACTACAAAAGAAATCAAAGACTTCTACGGTACGAAACCACTTTCTTTTTTTGATTAAGGTGGGTCGATTATAGCAAATATAGTATTCATGATCTTCAACTTCTCCTACAATAGAAACGGAGATCGCTAAGCCTTCTGCATTGGTGAGATTTAAGGAAGGGGAAAAATGGATCTCTTTGTCTTTGGCGGTATTTTGTTGCAATAATAAATCTTCCCAAGGAAACTCTTTAAATACTTTTTTAAACTCCGTTTGGGTAACGGCGCCTTTTTCAATTACTTCTTTTTCCAAAGGATGATTGATGGCATAGGTAAATCCCTTTTGAGTTGTGTGTGGACTGTTCATATTTTTTCTGATGCTCTAATTCAACTTCCTAGATCGGTAATACATTATTGCCAAAGGAAGGATACAAGTAATTCTGACGCCAATGTAAATAAAAGGAACCATGTATACCAACATTTCTAAAAAAATTCCTTTAGAAAAATTTCCTCTGGAATTCATCAATTGCTCTGGAATTCCTAAAATAGAAACCTCGACAAGTAAAATGAGTATATAAACAAAAAGGAAAGCTAGATTGATTTTGGGGTTTGCCCAATTATAGGTAAGTACGCCAAGAAAGATCACCGATCCAGCGATTAAGGAAAAAAATCCATGTGTCAAAAAACCTACGGCTTCTCCCGTCCCCGTTAAGATCATTACCAATAAAAAGAAATTTCCGAAGGCTACGGTTTTGACTCCTGCTATTCCATTTTCGAATTTATATTGTTCCGCTAGATTTTTGAATGTGATCTCTTTCATAGGCTTAGATTAAGTAGGTTTCCTGCTTAATAATAAAACGAATGAGGAGGAAGGAAAGTTTTTGGTGGGTTTTAAAGAGAAGTTCTTTCTTCGATTTTCATGTTTACCAAACTAGACATAGATTTCTTTATTAATCAAAGGTTCTTGTCAAAGTTTGGTAAACAGAAAATACATAACATGCTTTTACATCGTCATCTCGCGGAATTTAATTCCTAAGGCTTTTTGAATCTCCATTACTTTCTGCATTTCTCCAGATACGATCAGCGCAATTGACTGGCCAGTGTTGCCGCCACGAGCAGTACGTCCACTACGATGCGTATAGTAATCTAAAGTCTGCGGTAATTGATGGTGTAAAACAAAGCTAAGATTTTGCACATCGATTCCTCTCGCTGAAACATCCGTAGAAACTAAAACTCGAACGGAATGATTTTTAAAAGCACGCATGACCTTGTCTCGTTCTTTTTGTTTCATATCACCTTCTAAAGCGCCAACTGCAAAACCATCCGCTTTTAATTGATCTGCAAGTAACTTGGTGCCAGCTTTGGTTTTACAAAAAATGATACCACGCTCTCCGTCTCTTTTATTGAGCAGTCGCGCTATTACTTTGTTCTTGTTTTTTACGGTGGTATTGATAAAATGGTGGTAAATATTTTTATTGACCAATCCATTTTGGTTGACTGCAATTCTAATCGCTTTATCTGACATATAGGTTCGTACGATTCGTTTGATTTCTTCCGGCATTGTCGCAGAAAATAACCAAGTGTGTCGTTTTGAGGTATTGTAGGCAAGAATTTTATTTAAGTCTTCTTTAAAACCCATGCTAAGCATTTCATCAGCTTCATCTAAAATCAACGTTTTTACTTTGCTGATATCGACGGCTTTCCTTTCGATTAAATCAAGCAATCGACCTGGTGTGGCAACCACTATATGCGTTGGACGTTTAAGATTCTTGATCTGCCGTTCTATTTTTTCTCCACCGTAAACGCCTTCTACAAAAATCTTATCTTCCACATATTTGGTAAATTTAAACAGTTGCTTTTTTATTTGTTGGACAAGTTCGCGAGTTGGTGCGATGATGAGTCCTTGTACTTCCGATTTTGATGAATTGATACTATTTAAAATGGGAAGACCAAAGGCTGCCGTTTTTCCAGTACCTGTTTGAGCAAGACCGATTAAGTCCGTTTTTGTTTGCAGCAATTTGGGGATAACCGCCTTTTGAATTTCCGTAGGCGTGACGATATTGAGTTCTTTAAGGGCTTTGATATACGCTTTGCTAACCCCTAATTCTAAAAATGTATTCATACTATGTTTTTTCTGCAAAGATAGTTAGAATTTAGGGATGTTGTCTTTTTGCTTCTGGCTTCTTTCCATTGGCTTCTTGCGCTCTTCTTTCGTGATAGAATTAAAGGCTAACAGCAGTTTTCTAAGAGCCTAAATCATCCAGTAACTAACGTCTAATTACAATTCAAAAAAGGATTCGCATAAATCTTACTGATACTTAATGAAATCAAATTTCAGAGAATTCCTCGTAGGAGATCTTTTGGGAATATTTCCCTTGGCAGTATCATGAATTATTCCTTATCTTTGCGGACTTACGATAATAAAAACATACTATGAATTTTTTGAAATATTTAGTTTTTACATTAGTAATTACTTCCCTTTCTATGCCACTCCTGGCTCAAGAAACCCTTGAGACTCAAACGATTAACGATGGTTCTGTAGCTGATCAATTTGAATTTGCCATCAAAAAATCCAATAATTATAATGATGGACAAGGCCGATCTTACGAGGTAATTCGTCGGACGATGATGCTAAACTTAAAGAAAAATGCTGTTGATTCTCTAAATGCGGTACAAAATAGATTAAATAGTGCTTCGGATTTGATTGCGACTCAAAAGAACGAAATAAGCACCCTGAAAGCAGATCTAGGAAAAACACAGGAGACACTAACGGATACCAATAAGGAAAAAGACAGTATGTCTCTGCTAGGAATGCAGATGAGTAAAACTGGTTATAATTCACTAATGTGGGCAATTATCGCAGGACTTTTGGGACTATTATTGTTTTTCATTTTTAAGTTTAAACATAGCAATGTCATCACAAAAGAAGCGAAGAATTCTTTTTCTGAATTGGAAAATGAGTTTAAAGAACATCGCCGAGTTGCGTTAGAACGAGAGCAAAAAGTGAAGAGAGAATTACAGGATTTGATTAATAAGCATGGGGCGTAGATTTTTATCCTTTTACCTTCGTTTAATAGAAAAAGACCATTCCTCATCAGAATGGTCTTTTTCATTGTAGTTTGTTAGGCATATATTTTAACAGTCTACAAAGGACTTAATTCCCAATCTATGCTCCATACAAAGATCACAAACACCTATTAAATTGGAAAAAAGCGGCAAGAGATGTTCAAAAACGCCTTTAATTTTTGAATAATTTTTCCATTTATCGAAGGATGTTCTGGTTCATAGGTTATTTTTGAAATTTCGGATTGATTTAAAGAATAGATAAAATCAAAGACTAGTTCATGCTTATCAAAATAATATAGAATTCTATCGGAATGATTGAACATCAATTCTGCAAAAAGGGAGAAATCATTATTGATGTTTTTTCCAAGGCTGTGAAAGTCGACTAATGTATTCGTCTTTTTGTCTACAGGGACTAAATGGTAGGAGACGCTCATTGGGTATTATTTTTTATCCAAAGTTCTTCTTGCTCGTTTAATAATCTTCTCTGTTGCTTTAACCGGAGAATCTTTCTTCCATTTTTTACATAATTTATCGACAAAATCTGGTTTCGATTTACTAGCATCATTTAACCAATTGGCTACACTATCCTGCACATATTTTGATTCGTCTGCTTTTAGTTTTTCTAAGATAGGTAAAAGAAGTTCAGGTTTTTCTTTTAAGGCATCGATATGTCTACACCAGACACCTCTTGGTCTGGTAGCTTCGGTGGTGAATCTTCGGATATTTTCATCTTTGTCTTTTGTCCAATCGGTCAAGATCTTTATAGAATCTTTGAGATGAAGATCTATTTCAGGTCTAATGGCCATCCACACTACTTCACGCACACCAAAATGATGATCTGCGACTAAGGGTTTTATTTGATTAAACTTTTTGCTTAAAGCCATTTTCGAATCGAGCGCAATAAGATATGGCGCATAGCAACGAATTGAATCAGCTGGATTCGTACTTATTTGTTTATAGATTTTTTGAAGTTCTTTTTTTGAAGAACAATTTTCATAAATTAATCTACCCATCAATTTTGTGGAATTCATGGTAGAAGGTTTCTTTTGATTTTTAATCTCGGTTGAAAAAGTCTTTAATTGTGCTTTCGAAAAACCAATTCCGGGTAAAACGTTTTTTATTAAAACCGCATGATCGATGGCTAGCCATTCGGTAAGATTTACCGTTTCGATTTTTCCTTCATTTAATAAGGTTTGTACCTCTTTAGGAATATCCTGTACTTTTCGTGCCCCTTTTCTATTTAATATTTCTGTCGTCATTTATTTTTTTAGTAATTTTAATACACTAATATAGCCATTATTTATCAACAAAATAAAAAAGAGGATTAGGAAATAGAAAGGTTATAATTTAAAAATAAGTGCTTCACTTTTTCAAGAAAGAAATCATCAAATTTATAATTAACAAAATTTGAACAAGCATAAATAGAAAAAGTGTTAGAATAAAAATGGTACTAAAATTTTGGAAAAACCTATGATCAAATTCGGAAATAAATTTAAATGAAAAACCAAAAAAGATAAGAGCGGAAGCCAAAAAAATAGTTAGCCTCACATGGCCTTTTGTCATCCAACTCACCAGGTCTTCTTTTTTTGTCAACCAATATATCCCACCAATTAAGAATAACAAAATAGAAAGCACCATACCTAAATGCCCTAACGAAAAGACAAAATAAGTATCGTGTTGTTGAATGTCAACCGTTCGATTATAGCCTAGTATTGAGAAGAATAAAATGACAAATAAGGTACTCCAGATTTGTTTATAAGGTTTATTGATTAAACTATTCATTATTTAAAATTAAGTAAAACATTCCCCGTCTTCTGCCTCGTCATCACATATTCATAAGTTTTAGAAATATCCTCTAATGAGTATTCTCGATCAATGATCGGATTAAATACTTTCGATCTTAGTTGATCACTAATTTCTCTTTCAATTCAGGATCGTTTAAGGATAGGGTTTGTTCGACTTCATAGTCACCAGATTGAAATCTTTTCATGAAATTTTTTGGAGCATATTCAATGTCTGAATTTATCCGGTCCAGGACCGATTGATGAATTCTGACAGGATTAAGTTCCTTTTTTGTTGAAGCCCGTTCTTGTTCACTTTTGATGGTTCGCATTTTACTACTTTCCTCCCAGTCTTTTAATATATTTGGGAGGATTTGGGCAAACTTCCATCCTTTTACAAGAGAATTATGTAATATAGCAGTTGGATCGGGGTGTGCGTATTTTTCAATTATATTTCTGGGTATCCAATTACCAGAACCATCTCCTTTTTTTTGAAGGATATGACCATATCGTTTTGCATCTACTAAAAGTCCACTTAAAACAGCTTCATGACACATCCACTCTAGCGCGATTTTAGCAAGACCAGATTCTGGCTCTGGATAACCACCTCCAATATCTGAATGAACCCCTGCAAACCAAACTTCCTTACAATCTTGAGAAGCTTTAGCAGAAGCTTTCCAATGCATTTGGGGAAAATATTGTCTTTTTTCATCGATAGCAATGGCATGGCGCAAAGTTCTAACACTTGGGTTGGTCTCTTCGTTTCTGAAAATTACTGGATTTTTAATTGACCCATAACTTTTCACGGTATCAAATAATCCAAGAAAATGGATTCGAAGCTGATAACTAGACTTTTTGGGATTGTCTGGATCGTTAGGATCTTTTAAAAGACGACCATAAGTACTTCTGAACGTGGATCGAATTTTATTAAATTCAGCGATGGCTTCCCGATCTCCTTCGGGTGATTTTTCGTGAAAAAACTTCATCGCATAAGGAAACAATCCATAAGCTCCTTGCTCTAGCAAACCACATTCTTTAATAAAAGCTGCCAACGCACGAGCCGTATAAGCTCCTCGGCTAAATCCAAAAATATAAACTTTGTCACCATCCTCATACCGATCCATTAAAAAGGTATATGCTTCCATAACATTTTTCATCAGACCACGTCCAAAAGCTAAACCAAGCCATTTATTAATTTTCCTTGCAATTTTAGTTTTTAATCCTTGGTCACCCATCGTTCCAACACCGGCATCATAATAGGTGATTTGTTTATCAGATTCTCTACGAAGCATCCGATATAGTTTGACGATATTGGAAGGATCTGGTCCTGGTTGATTGCCAGTTCCGTCCAGACAGATGATGATATTTTTACTCATTTTTTCTTTAATCTATCGGATTTAAACAATTGGGATTCAAAAAGCTACGCTAGGTTATTTTCTTTAAAAAACTTCCTGATGTAATATCGACACATTCCTGCATAAGGCTTATTGGGCCTAGCAAATCCAAGCAAAATATCATTTGCCAATTGGTAGGCTGCTTTTAACTTAGGATCATCTGGAATGCGATTCCAATTTTCTAATGCTAATTTTACTTGTTGCATTTGTTGAAATAAATGAACCCGTACTTTGGTACGCTCAACAATTAATTTATGTCTGGTAAGTGCATAAATGCGGATGGATTTTTTGGCCATTTCCGTTTTGGGAATCATCACAGGCAATTCTTCATGATAGGTAAAATGGTCATCGGGATCCTCAATGCATGGATTGATCAATAGTCTAACTTTTTCCTCTTTTGCAAAACTATCTCCCGGTCCTTTCATTCTTTTTTTTTCGTCCTTTACTGGAAATTGATCTTTTTTCCCTTGTGTCTCCACCTTTTCCTTTCCATAAATTTTATGCTTTCTTTGTTGATTGCAATGCTGACAAGACAGCAGTAAATTCTCCCAATCATTCGCTAGCCAATAGTATCCTGGTTTTTGTTTGATTTCTGCAATGGCTCCTTTCGGTCTAAAGTGTTCTATATCTCCATCAGAAGAAGCTTGATAGACACTTTCGCAGTAAGCACATTTAGAAAATATTTTTTCTAAAGCAAGCTTTACTTTCTTGTCGCGATAGTTTTCAAACTTAAAAGGCTTGGTAGGATTATTGGCATAATATGCGATTGCCTCATTGGTTTCTTTTATCCATTTTTTAGTTTTATCAACAAGAAATGGTGGCGCCGGCGTTCTATTTATCTTAATCATAACCAATCCAAATTTTTCTTATCAATTAACGACTTGGCTTGTTCCTTCGTCTTTTTTTTAAGTTCTTGAGCCGTTTTAAAACCACCTTGCACTAAATCTTTTACATAATTTTCATGTAACAATTCATAATGCGCTTGTTGTGATTTAGTAGCTCCGAGTAGCATTTTGTCAACAGAGATCGTTTCGGAAAGTTTGGACATTCTTTCTTTGTCATGTTCTGTTTTATCTGGCTTACTTAGAAGTTCATAATATTCTTCATAAGTTTTTATCACATTTTCATCATAAACATCTAACAATCCGAATAAATCAGAAGTAATCAACTGTTCAATACTCATGACGGTATGGTCACTGAGCACCGTAGAATCTAAGATTTGAACTTCTCTGTTATTGTCTCTTACCAAGACTCCAACTTCTCCTTTCTCGATTCCTCGTAAACAAAGTGGCTCATGAGAAGTGACAATAAATTGAAGGTTTGGAAAGGTTTTCTTTAAAGCTCTGACAATCTTCACTTTCCATCTAGGATGCAAATGACTGCCAATTTCGTCAATCAAAACAACACCAGTAGCATGATGATAATCGGCCTGATCAATTGACAATGTTTTCATTAAATCTAGTGCCAAACCAGCAATAGATCTGAATCCGTCACTCATATGTTCTAAAAGATGTTTTTCTCCAAGATGGGTGATATAAACCTTCTCTTGTTCAAAACTCAACTTATCATCATCTTCTAACAATAATAAATCAATCAAAGCAGGTGCTACCCGATTTTTAAACTCTTTTTTACTAATTTCATTTAACCACAATTTAGGGTCTTCTAGAGAGTAACTATAATCAAATAAATTTTTGACATTTATATAAGGTTCTTTATGAGGATAAGGCTGGATATTTCTTTTAGGCAAAAGACGGGTGGAACCATATCCAAGGATAAAGCAAATTGGACTTGCTCTTTTGGCTTTAAAACCATTCTCATCAAATTCTAATAAAGCCGAAGTATTGGTACTCTGACCTTTAATTTTTACAAAGCCGTTTTTTGTTCCTCTTTTTAAATAATCTAGCACTTCTAACTCTTGTTTTTCTAAAGCAACTCTCCCCATAAGACAAAGGCTAATTGCTTGCAGGATAGAACTTTTTCCAATCCCATTATCTCCTAATATCAACATCCAAGATTCCTGAAGCGAACCATCTTCTGTAAGTGTATTATTTAAGTCTAACTTTAGATGAGTGATCGACTTAAAGTTTTTAATTTCAATCGATTTAATGGAAAACTGTTTTAAACGCTTATAAGTAGCTCTGACTTTCTGAACTTTTTTTCGTTCACTTTTAGACATTTGTTTTTTGATGATTTTTTGCGGCGCAGGCTGAATGTTAGGCACTGGACCGATATTTCTTGGTCGTCCTTTACTGACGCTTTGACTATATTTTTCGTTTTCAAGATTCAATCTTTGTTGATCTGAAAACCAAGTATAGTAAACGGATCTAAGCGATCCTGCATATTCACGGACTGGTTTATCTGAAAGTAGATTTTTAATATCATCAATTAGATCAGGATTTTCAGAATGGAGTTCTCCCCCAGGAAGTACTTCTAATTGAGATAATTTAAGTTTAAAATTTGCAATAGTATGACTTCTCTGAGCAACTAAATTTCTTCTATTTAATCCCATCAATTTTATCGTCACTTCTCCTCGTTCGGTCAAAGGAGCAATTTTACCATTCTCCAGAAAATTAAAATGATCATCGGGTTGATCGTTGCAAGGATTTAAGAGCAGTGGTTTTTCTTTTAGAAGTGCCTTCCCAGTCGCATTTACTTTCGCTCTATTTTTTTCATTTTCCAGTGGGAAGTAGGTTCGTTTTTTTGAGTTACAAACTTCACAGGAAATTAGGCAATTTTCCCAATCATAACTTAACCACCAATAATGATTTTTATGATATTCTCCGGTCAATCCTCTTGCGCCAGATTTGGGTCTATAATGTTCTATTACACCCGGTGAGACAATTCCTATGGTTGATTCACAGTAAGCACATTTATTGCTGCACATACCCAAAAGGTCCGATTTTACCTTATTCAGAATGGACATGTCGAACTGCATCCTAGATTGGGCCATTTCATCATTATACCTATTCTTTAGTTTTTCTCGAGCATTTTCCATGCTATCACTTCGAAAAATTTCAGGCTCTTCGGTTCTTTTTATTGCGATCATTTGATTATTTTTTTCTCAAGTAGGAATTGCAATTCCGTCCCTAGACTTGAAGTCGACCCTTAAGATAATAAAACGGATTTTATTATTCAAAGCATCTTATATAATTAGCGAAAAAGTACTATTAAAATTCCAGAATTCAGAAAAATTAGGTTGGTTATTTTGTAGTTGCTACAAATCTTTCTTATACCGTTTGATCATTTCTTCTTGGGTTTCTAAAGGTACCTCTGTGTTTAACTGTTCGTTGAGCATGACGCCCATTGTTGGAAATCCAGGTCTTTCTTGGCGATGGGTAGCCTTCCAAAGTTCTGATCGCATTAATGCTTTTGCGCAATGTAGAAACATTTCTGTAATAGAAATTTCAATAATCGATTTTGGAGGATTTGGTTCGGTTAAAAATAGGTCAATGTATTTGGGGTCTGTGGTAATTTTTGCGGTTCCGTTGATCCTTAAGGTTTCGTCAATTCCGGGAATAAAAAATAAACAACCGATATTTCCAGTTTCAACAATATTGATTAAACTATCTACCCGATTATTACCTTTGGCATCTGGAAGCAATAAGGTTTGATCATTTAATATTTTTACAAACCCGGGTTTTCCACCTCTCGGAGAAGCATCTGTTCTGCCATTTTCGTCATAAGTACTCATCACAAAAAAGGGGGAATGAAGAATGAAATTCTTTGAATGTTTTTCTAATTTCTCTAATACTTTTGTTTTCGCTCTTCCTTTTGGCCAGCCGTATAATTCTCGTAAGGCTTCTTTGGTTTTGATGGTCATGTTTCATGTTTATTTTTCAAATTCAAATACAATTGGCGGATTTACAAGTCCTTTAATTGAATGCAAATTTGCTCCATTAATAAATTCTGTATCCCTAATTTTTACAAGTCCATAGCTTGAATGAATGTGGCCAAACAAATGAAATCTAGGTTTTATTGCTTCCACTTTAGTCAATAAGTATTTACAACCTAAGGCTCTTTGTTCACTTGATTTATCTAAAATTCCAGCAGGTGGTGTATGGGCCAGCAAAATATCTATTTCAGTTGGCATATATTTCCAATGCTCCTCCATATCTCTTCTTGACTTTCCGAAAGCCCAACTTTCGAAATCTGGTGTAACAGGAGATCCCCATATTCGGATACCATTTATAGTCGTTGAACTATTCCTAAGATAAATAACACTAGAAGGAATTAATTCCAAAAGATCTACTGGATTTTCATCTAAAAAAATATCATGATTTCCCCCAATAAATATTTTAGTTGAATAATCTAATTCTCCAAACCAATTTAAAAACGCAACCACTTCTTCCCGAGTTCCACGATCTGAAATATCTCCTCCATGAATAAGTATATCGCCTTTGGGTAACACAAGTTCATTATGTAATCCGTGTGTATCGGATATGAATACAAATTTCATTTTCGACTTTTAATATTTCATTTCCTCCGGAATCCATAATTCCTCCATCACCATATCCTGAAGAATTTTTAATTCACTATTTACATCAAATTGATCATCTTCTTTTATTTCTAAAATAGAAAGAATCGAAAAGGTGAAATTCTCTTCTCCGTTTTCACTCCAATCTATTTGCAATTTCTTATTACGATGGCTTCCAAATCTTAGTTCGGTTCGATGTCTATTCCATTTTGAATCAACATTGGGTGCTGCTTCAATAAGTACCATTCCAGTTGTATTATTCTTAATTTGAAAAACACCGGCTGTTGTTTTTTTCTGTTTGTATTCCTCCACTAATTCTTTTCTGGTCTTCATGTTTATTGTTGAAGTCGTTTAAAAAAACATTTATTTAAAAAAACTCTATTTTGCTAGCACTATTTTTTTAATGTACAAAACTTTATCAATTTTTATTTTCAAGATGTATATATCTGAATCCAAGTTATTCAAATCAATCGTAAACGAACTTAGATGAAAAGGTTTTTCTAAAACCAATTTTCCATTGATTGAGTATAAATGAAAGTCGATGGTTTCATATTCGGTAGTCCCTAAATCAACCTGAAGCGTCCCATCCGAAGGATTCGGATAAACCATCAAATCATCGGATAGATCATTCGTATTGGTAAGTTGACAATCATTTAAAATCAATGGAGTTGGATCACTCATCACAGACCAAGATCCATCAATACACTTTCCATAACTTTGATCTTCCGATAAAGGAGGAATATTCACCGACTCGATTTCAGTGATACTATCTGATGCAAATAGCCCTAAAAATTCTCCGTTAGCTGCAGAAAGTTTGAAATTGGTATGATAGGCTCCTTGCTCCTCTTCGTCATCCGCCCATAGTAATAAAAAATTTTGTGGTTGGATGACCGTATTGGCTGGTATTTGCCAAGTATCTATATTGTCTTTTAAAACGAGTCCGCTAATATCAATGGGACCATCATCTGGATTATAAAGTTCTATCCAATCATCAAAATCTCCGAAATTATCTGCAATAGTGGATGCGTTGGAAGATTGCACCTCGTTGATTATTATTTGGGAATACGTGCAGATTGGAATTAGTGAAAATATTATTATAAGTAGTCCTACTGCCGTAGATACCAGATGTTTTAATTTCATAATCTTTTATATTTTTTTAAAAAATAGCTTATAATTCTTGTTGTCTATAACTTAGTACAAGTTACAAATTATTATAGAATTCAAAGCCAGATCAAAAAATTTATTAAAGAGTAGAAATTCTTCAGCTATTGCTCTGTTAATTTTATTTCTACCCTTCTGTTCATCTGTCGATTTTCTTCGGTCAAATTATCAATGATAGGAAAGTCAGATCCAACGCCTATTGACTTGATATAAATCGCATCAATCCCGTTTTCAATCAAATACCTTTTTATTGCATCAGCTCTATTCTGAGAAAGGGTTAGATTATAATCGGTGTTACCTTTAGCATCCGTATGTCCTTTTATTTCGATTTTATAGTCGGGGTTTGATCTTAAATAACCGACCAGTTTATTTAATTGGGAGAAAGAACTTTCTAGAATAATCGCTTTATCATATTCGAATAATAAATCTTTTAGAACAATGGTTTTGTTAGGTATAAATTCGGTCCTTTGTTTATCGAATAATGGTTTAAGTAAAACATCATCGACTAGATAATATCCATGATCTAATCCATCCTTTTCTATTTTAAATTCTATAGACTGATCTGAACTAAAGTTTCCAAGAATGAGATGTTCATAATTATCATCTGCTTCAAAGGTATATGAAATTCGATGCCATTGAATAGAATCTGAGGCAACAATTACTTCAGACAAAAAAACTGGATACAGATCTAATTCTCCTATTACTTTTAAATCTTGAATTGCTTCATTTCTCAATGCCATTCCAAATCCGTTTACTTTAACGGAAGTTTCAATGGAACAAAATCAAAAGCTTCTATAAATATTAGAAAATGGAATTTACTTTCTAAAGATAAATATTGGCTCAGAAATTTTAGTAAGAAAATTAGTAAAAGAATAAAATTTAGCAGCATATTAAAAAATAAAATAGTAAATTGCAGTTCTTAGTCAGATCTTTTTTGCCCCTTAGCAAGTTTAAGCACCCTTTCCTTTAGATTTCATATCGCTATTGGTTGTTAGATAGATTTTCACTTAAATCAACCTCTAACTATTACCAAATCTATGGATTGCCGCTCTACTCCATCTTTGAGTACCTTCTATTTTACAGGTAAAAAACTAAACCTTATGAACAAATTTTCTGCTACAACCTTTTCAATTCTATGCTTTTTATTTTTTTGTTCTTTTGCACTAAATGGACAAATTTTCATCAATGAATTTCTTGCTTCTAACGATTCTGGCATCACAGATGAAGCAGGTGATTTTGAAGATTGGATTGAGATCTACAATGCCGGTTCCAGCGACCAAAATTTAGCTAATTATTATATTTCAGATAATCTTTTAGAACCACTTTTATGGCAGATTCCAACAAGTGGAGATCCTAGCCTAACCACTGTTCCTGCAGGAGGTTATCTGATACTTTGGGCAGACAAAGACACCGATGATGGCCCCAATCATATCGACTTAAAACTTGGGACTAGTGGAGAAGCCATCCTACTTACTGCTCCGGACGGCTCGACGGTGATTGATCAGGTTGTTTTTGACGCACAAACGACGGATGTTTCAAACGGAAGAGCAACCGATGGTGCTCCTAATTTTGTTTTCTTTCCTAGTCCTACACCTGGTACGGAAAATATACCTGGAGGAGTTCCAACTTATACGGTTAACCTTGAAATTTCCTTGGCATCTGGTACTGATGATGCAGAGCAAGAATTCTTTGGGAATGTCATTTTGAATAGTAGCGATATTGAGATGATTGAAGATTTCGGTAACCCCTCGACTGCTGGTTTTCGATTTAGTAATATCAACCTTCCAGACGATGCAGTGGTGACAAATGCCTATCTCCAATTTGTGGCAGAAGAAATCCAAATTGGTCCTTCGAACCTAACCATCCACGGAGAATCTTCTGGGAATCCTACTCCATTTCAAATGGTCAATCAAAATATTACCAATAGAGTCACCACCAATAATTCAGCTAATTGGATTCCAGAACCTTGGTTTATCATTGGTGCAAATGGCTCGGATCAACAATCTCCAAATCTTTCTGACCTCCTTAATGAATTGATCGCGCTCCCAGACTGGAATTCAGGCAACGCAATGGCATTTATCATTTCCGGATCTGGAACTAGAACAACTTATTCTTATGAACAAAACCCTTTACTATCAGCAAAGTTAGTGATTGAAGCGGAAATTCCTTTGTCTAACAATCCTATTCCAACCGTTTACATTAATGAAATTGCTTCCAATTCTACTACCTATCGTGATGAAAATGGAACCAAAGAAGATTGGATAGAAATCTATAATCCAAACCAAGAACCAGTGGACTTAAGTGGTTTGTTTTTGACGGATAAATTTAGTGATTTGGACAAATGGCAAATTCCTCCAGGTACCATCATTCCAGCAGAAGGTTATCTGACTTTTTTTACAGACAACGACGAAGAAGACGGTCCACTGCATACCAATTTTAGCTTAAAATCAGGTGGAGAACAGATCGCGCTTTCTCAGTTATTAGCCGATGGCTTGTCGGTTATTGATTCTTTGACTTTTGGTGCGATTCCTTTTATGGCCACTTATGGTCGTGAAATAGATGGTGGAAATAATTTTATTCTATTTGGAAATATCACACCAGGAGCCACTAATAATGGTGCCGACCTTTATTTACCATCTCCTACTTTTTCTGTTGAAAGCGGTGCTTATCCAACTACCCAAGTAGTCACTTTAAATTCCACCGTTTCTGGAATTAATATGTTTTATACTATTGACGGATCTACTCCAACCAATACTTCTCTTTTTTATAGTGGTCCAATCGAGGTTAGTGAGACATCTAGTATCCGTGCTATCGCTAGAAAGAATGGATATGCAGATAGCCAACCTTCCGATGCAACGTATTTGATTAATGAAAATAGAAATTTACCTATCTTATATATCACCACAGATCCTGATAATTTCTTTGATGATGAAATTGGAATCTATGTAGATGGCACTAATGGCGTTCAAGCATATTGTGCACCAATGCCCGTAAACTGGGCACAAGATTGGGAGCGTCCAATAAACCTAAAAATGTTTTTACCGGATGGTGAATTGGCATTTGATGTAGAAGCAGGAGTGGAAATAAATGGTGCTTGTTCTAGGAATAATGCCATGAAAAGTTTAGGTATCAATCTTCGGGATAAAGAGTTTGGAGATGAGGCAATTGAATATCCATTATTTCCAGAAAGAGATCATGATAATTATCAACGTCTAAAGTTGCGAAACAGCGGACAGGATTCTAAAAGGCTTGGTTTTAGAGACATGGTCAATCAAAATTTATTGACCGGAAAATTAGATCTTGATTTACAAGCTGGGCGCCCTGCGCTCTTATATCTCAATGGTGAATTTTGGGGAATTCACAATATTCGAGAAAAATTTGCAGGTGAATATTTTGAAGCCATTTATGATGTGGATGAAGATGACTTAGATATTATCAAAAGTCCAGGTCTTCCATGGAGTAACGAAAAACAAGGAACCGAAGATATTTATGATGCACTTTTTCAGGTAGTCGAAAATAGTGATTTTTCAGATGATACCCAATGGAATTATTTCGAATCTCAAGTTGATGTCAATGAAATGATGAACTATTGGATCACCATGACTTATATGAATAATTATGATTGGCCAGCCAATAATTTAACTGTTTGGAGGGAACGAAAAGAAGGCGCAAAATGGCGGTACGGAATGGCTGACACCGATGGTAGTACTCAAAATAATTTAACCTCAGGAGGAGTCGCGGAACCTGAATATAATAAGTTTGCAATAATCAATGATCCAAACATCAGCAATTGGCCAAATCATTCTAACAGTACACTTTTTTTAAGAAAATCTTTAGACCGAGAAGCATTTAGAAATGAGTTTATTCAGCGTTCTTGTAGTGTGATAGAGTTGGTATATAATTCAACTAGAGTGAATTCTTTTATTGATGAAGCGGTGACTCAGTTTGAACCAAATGTACAAGAACATATTAACCTCTGGGGGTTTGACAATGCCCTGGGTGCTAGTACTTTTGCTTGGCACGATTGGATTGATCTTTACCGAGACTTTTACAATAGAAGACCTACTTTCTGGAGAGCACATCTTGATGGATTTTATAATTTAGATGGGTATTACGATTTGACGGTTAGTTTTAATGCAGATTCGGGTGGAGATGTTTTTGTCAATACCAATGAAATGGAAATTCCATATAATTATGTTGGAACTTATTTTAGAAATATCCCACTTCGACTCAAAGCAGTCGCCAAACCAGGTTATGTTTTCCAATTTTGGTTAGAGACTGGAGATACGAATCCTGAAATTGATTTTATTGGAAATTCAACAACAACCTTAACACCCATTTTTGAATTGACAGACTGTACAGAAATTATTCCTGGAACAGCATGTGATGATGAAGATGCCTGCACCATTAATGATGTTTATGACAACGATTGTAATTGTCTAGGAACCTTTGAAGACTCCGATCTAGATGGCGTCTGTGATGCGGAAGATCAATGTATAGGATTTGATGATACAATTGATATGAATGGAAATGGAATTCCAGATGATTGTGAAGAATGTATTGACTTAGATGGAGATTTAATTTGTGCAGAGGATGATTGTGATGATTTAAATCCCAATATTCCTACCACGCCAGGATCAAACTGTAACGATAGAAATCCTTTGACCATCAATGATATTATTTTGGAAGATGGCTGTACTTGTGAAGGTAGCCCCTTGCCTCCTATGGAAGATTATTGTGAATCAGAAGGGGAAGCTCCTTGGCATGAATGGATCGCAGGCGTTGAATTGTCTGATTTAAATAATGATTCTGGAAAATCAACCTATTCCGATTTTACAAATCTCTCCGCTAACCTTTCGCAAGGAGAAGAATATACCCTATCTCTAACTACTGGATTTAGCTGGGAAAGCTTTGATGAATATTATCGGGTTTGGATTGACTATAATCAAAACAACCTCTTTGATGAACCTCAAGAGATTGTTTATTCTGGCACCTTAACCGGTACTCCAAATGGAACACCTTTCGCAGATCTAATCGGTACGATCACTATTCCAACAGATGCCGCCGCAGGAACTACCAGAATGCGAGTAAGTATGCAACGAGGTGCATATGCGAATCCATGCGGGACTTTCCAACTTGGAGAAGTCGAGGATTATAGTATTAATATTGTTGAATCCGGTCCTACGCTTAGCATCAATAATTGTCCAGCAAATATAGTAGTGGAGGTTTTGGCGGGTCAAACAAGTGAACCCATATTTTGGGATGCTCCCACCGCTTCGACCACCTGTGTTCCAAATACGATTTCTTTACTGCAAACGACGGGTATGCCTAGCGGAAGTAGTTTTGATCCTGGTACAACCACCATCACCTATCGTGCAACTGATGCGTGTGATAATATAGAATTTTGTACTTTCACAGTAACGGTTAAAGAATTAAATCCAGGTGCTATTACGTTTAATTGCCCATCAGATATCGTCCTTACTGCGCCCACCGGAGAAACAGGCACTAATATTTCTTGGAATGAACCAACAGGTACTACTACTTGTCCAGCAAATAATTTAATCGTTACCCAAACAGGTGGTCAAATAAGTGGCAGTTTCTTCCCAATCGGATTCTATCAAATCCTTTATCAAGCAACGGATGACTGCGGAAATCAAGCCTTTTGTTTTTTCGACATCTCTGTTTTGCCAGGTGAAAACAATGAAGATTACTGTATATCAGAAGGAGATTTCCCTTGGCATGAATGGATCGGAAATATTCAATTAAACAGTTTGAATAACTCTTCAGGAAAAACAAACTATTCAGATTTTACGAATCTCTCCACCAATTTAAATTCCGGAGTAACTTATGATTTCAATGGAACCACGAATTTCAGTTATTTAACCTCTGATCAATACTGGAAAATCTGGATTGATTACAATCAAGATGGAATATTTTCAGAAATATCAGAAGTAGCATTTTCTGGAACATTGGATGCACCACCCAACGGAACTCTTTCGGCTACTATTAATGGGACGATTACTATTCCAGGCAACGCTCCAACTGGCCTAACACGTATGCGAATCGCCATGAAAAGAGGTGCAGAACCAGGCCCATGTGAAATTTTTGGATTTGGTGAAGTAGAAGATTATTCTGTAAACATTACTAATTTTCAGGCGGCCAATAGAACCGCTTCTAAGTCTAGGAAAACGATTAATAAGGTTAAGGTTTACCCAAATCCTGCCACCACTATTTTAAACGTTGACCTTGAAAGAGATGCTCAATTACAGCAAATAGAAATTTTCGCTATTACTGGCCAAAAGCTCAAAACAATAATCGGAAAGGACGTGGAAAATCATTATCAAATTAATGTGACCGATTGGTCGCAAGGACTTTATATTTTCCATATTCGACTGACCGAAGGTGGTATAATTACCAAAAGAATCTTTATAAACTCTTCATTTAATCCTTAGTATGAAATTTGATTTCTTGCAAAGAAAGTGAATACGCGCTTCCGGTAGGTTTTGTGTTTTTAAGATGATCTTTATTGTTTCTCTTTTTTTCTAACATATAATTTGCTGAATAGGCCAACCATGCTGTTTTACCATCTTTACTAATAAATTTAGAAGGGATATTTAAAAAGTATGCCTGTGGACCAAAGTCCTCCATATAAGTAACCATTTCCCATGGTCCCGTTACGTTATCGGACTCAAGGATATAGCTGTCATATTTTTTTCTACTGGAATTATTTTTATTTCCATTGGTCACACACATAAAGTATTTTTTCAGCGGTTCGTTATAGGTTATCGTCACAATTCCGCAATGATTATTCCATTCAAATATGGGTTTAATCTTTGAAAATTTACGAGACCACTTGGCTTTACCTCTTTTATTATATCCGCAAAAATATTGGTACTTAGAAGCCTTGTTGATATTTTTAATAGAAGGTTTGACTCTTGCCATATAAATGGCGTCTCCAGAGTTCCAGGAAGTATTGGCAATTCGTGGTAGTTCATCATGATCAGGTGAACCATGTCCCACTAAATATGCTTTGCCATCCGGTGAATGCTCCATATTTTTACCAAAATCCACAAAGTGAGGAGCTCCCATTTTTATAAATGGACCTTTTTTTCCTTCTTTTAAATCCAGGCGGTCCCGGGACACTTCCGGAAATAACGGTTCTGCGGGCGTATGAGGTGATTCCGTCCAGGTTTTACCATAGTCTTTTGAATATCTGAATCCGACGAGTGGGCCTTGTACATACCAACCAAACTTTTTTCTAATACTGACTGTAGGTTGATCAATCGTATAAGAACCATAATACCAAACGCCATTATAAAATAAACTCCCGCATGGATATCTCCCCTGATAAGGCAAAGCAGAAGATCCAAATATTTTGAAATCTTCCACCGTTAAATCCATTGGATCGTCGCCTACAATTTTAGCATGGCCTCGTCTGGATTTAGCGTCAGCACCAGACCAAACAAATTTCATGTCAGATCCGATGGTTCCATCTGTCCACGGCGAATATAAATTTCCGTCAGAAGCCCAAGTAGGATACCAAGTATCTGCTTTGGTATAATTAGCAAATCTTCCAGTAAAAGAGATTGCAGGAATGGTTTTAGAAATTTTGGCAGAATAGCTTTCAGGAGTATTACTTTCCCAGACATAAGGAGTTTCTGGTG
>CALGJS010000241.1 GCA_937927835.1 uncultured Saprospiraceae bacterium
AGGGATGGTGGTGAGTATTAAATTGTGTTTTCTGCTAGGAATTAGGATGCCTAGATTTCTTAAAGGAATACACTTAAGAAGGGCCACAAACCAAAGAAAAGGCTTGTTTACCTTACAAATATAATGTTCTTAATTGGACAAAACCTGAAATCCTTTAAAAAAATAAGGCAATTGTCAAATAATACCCAAAATTAGGTAGAATAAATCAAACTTTTTTCAAAAAAACGAAGGCCATGAAATCCATTTTTAATAGTATAAAATCTCAGATTTTCAATATTTACTACGGTTTTAACCATTTTTTGCCGCATTATCACTAAATATTATAAAAAATGATCAAACAAATATATTTTGGTATCACATTATATAAACTAGAATATTCGAAAATATCTAATTTTCGATTACATAAAATTTTCATTTGGTTTTTTGGGGTTAAGGGCGCATCTTTTGCGCCCTTGCTTTTTTTTGGTATAATTGCCCTAATTATTTCAATATGAACCGAATTCTCTTTTACTTAATTATCAAGCCGCTTTCCTTTCTTCCCCTTTCGATTCTTTATCTACTTTCTTCCGGAATTTATTATTTGGTTTATTACGGCATTGGTTATCGTCGAAAGGTAGTCGAGGAGAATATTCAAAACTCTTTTCCTGAATATTCAAAATCTAAGGTGGATGAGATTGCGAAGTTATTCTATCGCCATCTTTGTGATCTGGTAGTGGAGTCCATCCGAATGTTTAGTATGTCGGAAGCGGAGGCTGTGCGTAGAAGTCGGGTTCGAAATCCAGAATTAATGAATGCTTTTTTTGAAGAAGGGAAGCATGTGGTTTTTGTAGGAAGTCATTATGGAAATTGGGAAATGACCAGTATTAGTTTTCCTAGTCAATTTAAACATAAGATTGGTTCTATTTTTTCTAGGTTGAAAAATGAGTATTTTACCAATAAGATCACCTCATCTCGAACTAGATATGGTAGCGAATTGATTGTCAAAGATCGCTTACCAGGATATTATGAGGAAGATCATGGTCGTCCTGTTGGACTGGCATTTATCGCCGATCAATCTCCAAATTATAATAAATCAAAAAATCTTTACTGGACTACTTTTTTAAATCAGGAAACAGTCACTGCTCCCGGAGCGGAACGATATGCAAAAAAATATAATATTCCAGTGGTTTATGTTCAAATTTTAAGACAGCGTAGAGGATATTATGAAATTGAATTAGAATTGGTAACCGATGATCCTCAAAGTCTCGCTCCGGGTGAGATTACAGAACGTCACCTACGATGTTTAGAAAGATTAATTGTTCGGGAACCACAATATTGGTTGTGGTCGCATCGTCGTTGGAAGCATAAAAAAAGCCACACTGATTAGTATGGCTTTTTTTATAATAAATTTGTTTTGTCCTTACTCAGGACGGGTAAGTATTATTTCTGTTCTTCTATTTTTTTGGTGTGTTTCTTCAGTACAGTCTTCTGGTTCGAAACATTCAATTAATGGTCTTTCATTTCCGTATCCAACTGCTGTGATTCTAGTTGGTTCAATTCCGTTTTCTACTAAATAAGCTTTTACTTCATTGGCACGTTGCTGAGAAAGTGTTTTATTGTATTTCACATCACCTCTATTATCCGTATGAGATTCAACCAAAACAGTCGTCTTAATTTCTCGTCTTAAGGTACTGACTACATCCGCCAATTCTTCTTTTGTCTCTGCATTCAAAATGTATTTATTGAAAGCGTGATAGATACTACTGAAAAGTGGGAAATAAGATTTTTCTTCAACCACTGCTTTATCTGTTTCTAAAATTACACCTCCTTTACTGGTAAATTCCTCATCTGTTCCCGAAGGAACTGCTGCGATCAAAACTACTGGTGCTGTTTCTTCTGTTCCAATCGAGGCAGTAGGTAAGTCCGCTGGATTAACCGTATTCATTATTGGAGACGTTGGGCCATTTACTGGATTGACAGATGGTGTGTTTGCTGCTAAAGCAAGATACGCATCATTAATCGGCATCAGTTGAAGTGCATAAGTATTATCTTGAATTAGAGATGCTCCAGAGACAACCTGTTGGGTAGTTTTAAAATTTGGATGATCTGCTACTATAAAATATTCCTTAGCAGGATTTATTTCGTAAAGTGGTTTTGGAGATTCACCAGCAATCGGATTTATTTTTTCCCCAATCATATCGATTAAAGACTGGTCCAGATTATTACTGATGAAAAATGGTTGATTTAAACTAGGTACATCCACCAACTTGTAAGAGATTTCTATCAAGGTTAAATCTGCTGTTGAAAGCACTTCATTATTTTGATCCATAATATCAATACTAGTGAAAATATTTTCATCTGCTGGCATTTCTTCGATTTCAACTTCTATTGGTAGGTCGATTGACCAACTATAAATATCATCTCCACCTTTTCCATTTTTACGATTGCTTGTTAAATAACCAGAGCGACTATCTGGCATCACAACAAAACTAAAATCATCTTCAGGAGAATTAATCGGAACACCCATATTTTGTTTAGGCATCATCTTTCCTGTATTATCCATTCTACTCACCCAGATATCTAGCTGTCCTAATCCATCACCTGAATTAGAAGAAAAATACAATTCTCCTTCTTGTCCAATTTGAGGAAATAATTCTGTTTGATCGCTGTTTATATTAGGTCCAAGGTTTATTGGAGTTATCCATTCACCTTCTACTAAATGTGTTTTATAAATATCCATTCCTCCTTGACCACCTGGTCGGTTAGAAGCAAAGTAAAGGGTGTGTCCATCTTTAGAAATAGCTGGGTGACAATTGGTATATTCTCCTGCACCTAAATCAACTTCTTTCACATTTTGCCACTTTTTATCAATCAATTCAGCGGTGTAAATATTCAAATCATAAAGGCCATTCTTATTCTTTTTGGTTGCATTACGGGTAAAGAACATTTTTTTACCATCTACTGAAATACTTGCAGCACCTTCATTAAATTTTCCATTTACTTCACCTGGAAGACTAAATGGTTTGGTAAATTTACCTCCACCAGTATCTGCGGTGAAAAGTAAGTTAGAATAGACTTTAGAGAATATTCTTTTGTACCAAGGAAGATTTTCTGTTCGGTTACTGGTAAAAATAATTCCACCACCAAAAGGGATTGGACAATAGTCAAGTTTACTTGAATTAATGGTGTTTAAGTTATTGACAATGAGTCCATCAACCATCTTTTCAGAAGGAATAGAGTAGAGTGTGTGTGATTCCTGACCCACCATAGTAGCGGTGTAAGAAATTAAAATCAGGAGTGTGAATAAATGTTTCATGATCTTATGGTTATAGTATTAAGGTTATAAACTTATCTGATTATTTGGTCTATCAGCGAATGTGTTTAGTATGCTTACGATAAACATTAAAATAAGTTTTGATGTGTTTATTATTTTTTAAGAACTTCTATTATATTCAAATAAAAAAGAGGAGAATTGCCCGTATTTCCACTCAAATATTTACCTTTCGGGTACTATGCAGATAAGCGTATTTGAACATCAGGTAATCCGAATTGGAATGGAGTGGTCGGGGCAAATATTTTCGGTCAGACACTACCAAGCATTGGTCCGTTACCAAAGTCATCTCAGTCATCATTGGTATCAAATCTTGCCAGATGGGGTTCGGTTTAGTCATTATGTAGGAGTCTTGCAGGTTGGAGATTTGACAATTGAAATTCTACCCAAAACAGAAAGTGCTGCACCGGAAGTTTGGCGAAGAGTTTTACTTGAAATGTTGAGTATGGCAGGTGTCTTAAAAGTGGAGACTGCCGGACCAACTGGACTAGGAATTCGTCCTAATTTTTTACTTGATTATTATTTTGATCACTTCTTAGAAACGGTAAATAGCCTGCTGAATGGTGGCCTTGTTCGTAAATATCGATCACTCCAACAGAATGAGAAAGCATGGAAAGGTCAACTTGATTTTCAAAAACAAATACAGCATAATACGATCCATCAAGAGCGATTTTTTGTACGAAGAAACCATTATGATTATTCTCATCCAGCTAATCAGATACTTTCTCAGGCATTGCGCATCTTGCCAAGGTTGACGGATAATTTGGCGTTGAAAAATAAAGTCATTGGATTACAAACTGCTTTTCCAGTTTTGCCAACTTGGCCTTTTTCTGAAAATGGATTTCGAGAAATTCTTGATGATAAGGCTTTTCAACGCTATCGACCAGCTTTGGAATTGGCCTATTTGATAATTAAAAACTTTCAACCAGATATTAGAACGGGCCGTCACCATGTTTTGGCTATTTTATTTGATATGAACCAATTGTTTGAAATTTTCATTTATGAACAATTAAAAAAGATTAATCATCCCGAGGTGGAAGTTCTTAGACAGATCCAACGTCCTTTTTGGTTGAATAGAAAAATACGACCAGATATTTTTATAAAACTAAAAACAGAACAACTGATTTTAGATACTAAATGGAAAGTTTTGTCGGACGGAAAACCTTCGATGGATGATCTCAAACAAATATTTATCTATAATCAGTATTTTGCAGCGAATAAAGGAATACTAGTTTATCCTGGAATTGGGAAGGCAAGAATCTCAGAACCGATCCCATATCGTCCTTTACCAAACGGTATGGAACCAGGAGATTGCGAAATAAGATTGGTAGAAGTGTTAAAAAATAATAAAATAAATTTAAATTTTGGAAAAGAAATACTGAAAATATGAAAGTTACTTTAGAGAGAGTTAATAAGGCGGTTCATTTTCGCGCTACAAGTGCCGAAGGTCATACCGTTGATATCGATGGTGGAGAAACCAGTGATGGAGAAGATCAAGGCGCCCGCCCAATGCAATTGGTTCTGATGGCGGCAGGTGGATGTAGTAGTATTGATATTCATTTGATTTTAAAAAAAATGAGACAAAAGATCGATGATTTAAAAATCGAAATAGAAGGAGAACGGGTGGATACCATTCCAGGTGTTTTTAAGAAGATCACTTTCCATTATCATTTTAAGGGCGATCTTAATAAAGACAAAGTTCGGAAGTCGATTGAGATGTCTTTGGATAAATATTGTTCGGTGGTGAAAATGCTGGATCATAATGTGGAGATCGAATATCATTTTACGATTAATGGCGAGGTGATGTAGAGGTTGTTGGTTGGTTTTTTAGGCATCAGGTATTAAATTTTAGGTGTGTGAAATTAGTGAGCCCAGATTCTTATTTTCAAATTCAAAAGCAAGAGCAAGAGCAAGAGCAAGAGCAAGAGCAAATTCTGTAAAATAAGGAACTATGGTTTTTAAAAGAGAAATAATTCTACTACACAAGATTACCTACTGGATGACAAGAAAGGTAGCTCGTCAAGAAAATACGATAGGAGTGTTTGTTTTTGTACTTGAATTTTCGAATGAAAGAAGCCAATCAGCCAAAAGCTAACAGGCCAACTAGCTAAATAAATTTTCAATAAAACCTTATAGATGATACTAAAAGAAATTCTATTTTAATTCTTAATAAACATTATGAAAAAACAATTTGAGACCAGAGCGATTCGATTACAGAATCAGCGGACGAGTGAGCGAGAACATAGTGTTCCGATTTTTCCGACTTCCAGTTTTACTTTTGATAATGCGGAGCAGATGCGTGCGGTGTTTGCGAGTGAGGAGGAGGGAAATATTTACAGTCGTTTTACGAATCCTAATTGTCGAGAGTTAGAAACTAAAATTGCGAGTTTGGAAGAAACGGAAGATGCGGTGGCATTGGCTTCTGGTATGTCTGCGGTCTTTAGTGCCTTGATGGGACATTTACAAGCGGGCGATCATTTGCTGTGCGCGAGAGCGGTTTTTGGTTCTACTTATCAGGTGCTAATGAATTGGTTGCCGAGATGGGGAATTGAAACCACCTTTGTAGATGGAGGTGATTCTGAATCTTGGATTTCGGCGGTGCGACCCACAACTAAGATGTTTTTTTTAGAAACGCCTTCGAATCCGGGACTAGATATTATCGATTTAGAAAAGGTGGGTGATTTTTGTAAGGATCAGGAATTACTGATGGTGGTAGATAATTGTTTTGCGACGCCTTATTTGCAACGACCGATAAATTTTGGTGCTCATTTGGTGACACATTCTGCGACAAAATTTATGGACGGACAGGGTAGAGTTGTTGGTGGTTTGGTCGCTGGAACATCAGAACATCTTGCTCCGGTACAAAGGTTTCTTCGAAATACGGGACCTTCGCTTTCTCCTTTTAATGCTTGGATTTTATCTAAAAGTCTTGAAACCTTAGCCGTCCGGATGGATCGTCATTGTGCGAATGCTTTAACATTGGCGAAGTGGATGGGAAATTTAGAGATGATTAAGAATGTTCGATATCCATTTTTAGAAAGTCATCCAGGATCGGAGATTGCCAAAAAACAAATGAGTCAAGGTGGTGGTTTATTGACCTTTGAGATGCGTGGTGGATTGGTAGCAGGAAAACAATTTTTGGATAATTTGCAGCTTTGCTCCTTAAGTGCTAACTTGGGTGACACTCGTACGATTGTGACACATCCTGCTTCGACAACCCACGCTAAAGTTTCGCCAGAAGATCGCCAAAAAGTAGGGATTACCGATGGGTTGATTCGAGTTTCCGTAGGGCTGGAGCATGTGGAAGATTTGAAGGCGGATTTGTTGCAGAGCCTCGGGGGTGGGGAGAAGTATTGAGTATTGAGGTTTTGAGTTTTTTGCTATTACTCATTCAGGCTACTAATTTAATAAGACAAGAATTAATCAAAAAAAATAATTTTTACCAAAATATTCTGAAATGAAAAACAAATTTTATCCTCTTCTTTTGATCCTTTGTTGCTGTTTTTTATTTGCTTGTAAAAGCGATAAAAAGCCTGCCCCAGTTCCTACAGCTTCGAATGCTCCAAAGGTTATTCCACCAAAACAAGGAGCCCAAGCAGCGCCATCGAATATTTCTCGACCCGATAAAATGACCAATAATTTTCAACGGATGCAAGGTGAGTGGCAGAAATTAGATAACTCTGGAGATGAGTTACAGGTGCGAGGTAAAACGTTTGTAGAAATTAGTGGTGGCGCAAGCCGTACTGAATTAGCCAACCAATTTAAAGTGGTAAAAAACTGTGAAGGGGTAATAGATTTGAATGGTGACTTCTTTATGGTCGGTATGCGATGTTTTAAATTATTGAAAATTTCTGTGGAAGAAATGGAAGTCGAAGATATGGAACAACAAAAAGTGGAGAAGTATACGCGAATTTGATAAAGCCTATTTTGTTTGATGAAAACTGCAAAGGCAGAATGGAAATATCATATTTCCATTCTGCCTTCGTTGTTTAAAAAAGAGATTTATTTACTCGGCTTTCTCCTTCATCTCTTCCAGCGCCGTAATCAAGGCTGGTAATTCCCAAGCATTTTCTAACTTAAATTCTCCTATTTCTGTTCTACAAAGTTCGGTTAGATAAGCACCGCTATTGACTGCTTTGCCAAAGTCATCAGCGAGTGTGCGAATGTAGGTGCCTTTGGTGCAATGTACTCGGAATCCAACTTCTGGAAGATTTTCTGAGTTTAAATCAAAGTCAAAAATTTCCACAGGTCGCGGCTTTCGCTCTCTGGTTTTTCCTTCACGTGCAAGTTTATATAAAGGAACTCCATCCATTTTTACGGCCGAATACATCGGGGGTAATTGCGTGATGTTTCCTAGGAACTGCTGACGAGCCTCTTCCATTAATTCTTCGGTGATATGGTCGGTTGGAAATTCTTGATCTACTTCCGTTTCTGCATCGTAAGAAGGCGTCGTTTTTCCGAGCAATAATTTTCCGGTATAGACTTTAGGTTGTCCTTGAAAACCATCAATTTGCTTGGTCATTTTTCCGGTACAAATAATCAACAATCCTGTAGCGAGCGGATCAAGCGTACCTGCATGGCCAACCTTAATTTTTTTGATATTCAATAACCGTTTGAGTTGGTAGCGAACCTTATTTACAACATCAAAAGAAGTCCAAGTAAGTGGTTTATTGATCAGCAAAACCTGTCCAGTCAAAAACGCTTGTTTGTCTGCGGGAAGCATGTGGTAATTTTTTTAAACGTAAGGAAACGGTAATACAAAGTCTGTCCTTTTCCGCTCGCGTCGCGGCAGTCTCGCGCCCAGACACACGGAAGGAAATAATCTCTAATAGTATAGACTGTAAGCAACGGCTAATGCACCGACAATAAAACAGTAGAAGGAGAAATAAGAAAGCTTGCTACTTTTTACTAATTGAATCATCCAAGTACAAGCGACTAAACCAGTAACAAAGGCTGCGGCAAAACCGGCCAAAATTGGAACCAGTTGTCCGTCCGTATAAGTCAGATCTCCACTCAATAAATCTTTAGCGATTTTACCAAAAATAAGTGGAACAACCATCAAGAAAGAAAACCGTGCTGCTCGTTCTCTATCAATACCTAAAAGTACCGAAGTAGAAATCGTGGCACCTGATCGACTGATACCTGGAAGAATAGCGATGGCTTGTGAAATACCAATAATGACGGCATGTCCAAACCCAACTTTTTTATCAGTATTTTTTGCTCGGTCCGCGAGGAGTAAGAGTCCACCCGTGACAAAAAGCATTAGACCAACCAACAAGATTTGTCGTTCAAAAAGCGCTTCCATCTGTTCTTCAAAAAGCAATCCTACCACGGCTGCAGGAACCATCGATAAGATGATCTTGGTAGAAAACTCACTCGCTTCGTTGCGTTTAAATTGAAAAAGTCCTTTAAAGATTTCTATGATTTCATTTCTGAAAATGATAATCGTACTCAAGGCAGTAGCTCCATGCAACATGATGGTCATGAGCATAGATTGTTTGGCCACACTTTGATCTCCAAGAATAACTTTAGCTAGTTCGATATGACCGCTACTACTGACGGGTAAAAACTCTGTTAAGCCCTGAACAATGCCCAGGACAATGGCGCGCAAAATTTCTTCCATGAAAATGAATTAGTTTCTGGAACTGTACTATTAAAGTGTGTCTTTTTGCCGCCCGCACCTTGTGTTACTAAAGGAAGGCCAGCGCGCCGACACACTTGAAAGACAGTCTCTAGTTTCTTTTGAATATAGCAACTATTTCAACAATAAGGCCAGCTATGATAACCATGGGTGCTAGAAGGGTAATCCTTTTGCTATAGATAATATCCGGATCCCAGGTGTCTGGGTCGGGTTGAGCACCACCGGTCATGAGCAACATCCCTCCGATGATCAAGGCAGCGCCGATCATCATTAGTACATAGTTTTGTCGATTGAAAATAAGCTCTGTAGAAGAGGTATTTACCAATTCGGCAGCCGTACTACGAGCTACTGTTGGAGTAGCTAATACCTTTTTCTTGGAGGCTACAACTTTTTTCTTTTTACTCATGCTAAGTGGTTTTGCAGCAAATTTACAATTTTTCAGTTAAATATCCCTTTTATTACCCCGATCGAAGCAATTCGTTCAATGATAAACTTGGAAATAATTAGGGAGAATTCTGCGTTCTGGTAGGAGAAGTTGAATATCTTCTTGAATTGGGCACCGATTTTACTAAAATAAACTACTTTTGCCCCTCTAGAACTACTACAAATGATAAAACAACCAATATACTTTTCTTTGATTTTTCTGATTTTTTCGGCTCCTTTGATGGGGCAGATTACCTTGAATAACAGCAGTTTTGAAGGAGAGCCACAGGATGCGATTGTACCGATGGGCTGGCAAGGCTGTGAGATGGGAAGTACACCGGATATTTTGCCGGGTTCTTGGGGCGTGTATAATGAGCCATCCGATGGAGAAACGTATATGGGATTGATTACCCGACAGGATGGCAGCTGGGAATCGATTGGACAAAAGCTTTCTAAAGGCATTCAAAAAGGAGATTGTTATCAAGTTGGAATCGACCTTGCTCATTCTAAAACTTATGCAAACTATAATAAGCCCGTAAAAATTAAGATTTGGGGTGGAACGAAAAGTTGCTCCAAAGATGTCTTGTTAGGAGAATCTAAAGCGATCTCGCATACCGCTTGGAAACGCTACTTTTTTAGATTTGAACCTACCACAGATATTCAATACCTCATCATCGAAGCTCGAACGATGGATGGTCTTTATTTTAGCTATAATGGAAATATTTTAGTGGATAATATTTCAGTTTTAAAGCCTTGTTATCGTGCGGAGATTTTGGAGTTGGAGATGGTTGGGAAGAAGGTGG
>CALGJS010000242.1 GCA_937927835.1 uncultured Saprospiraceae bacterium
GCATCACCTAAAATATCCACTCCTAATTGCGTTTGGGCATACAAAGGGACTATTAATAGATTGACTAATAATGTAAAACATAGCGTAAATAGTGTAGTTTTGCAGTAAATCATATTTTTTTGTTTTAATGGTAAGTAACGGCTAGCATAAATGGCGTGTGGGCGCATAGCCCACATGAATATTTTATGCGTTGTTAGCTTCAGTATTCTTTTTTAAAATGCGTTTGTACTTTTAATAACAACCTCACCAAATGTTAAGGGGTAAAGTTTTTCAGAATTACTTGATGTATTATCAAAATCAGAATATTTGATGTATATAGTTCCATATGGCTGGTTATTTGTTGAAAAATATAAATTTTCAGAGCATTTGTAGTTCCATTGACCATTCATATTATTTGAATTATCATGCTCATATATTGCCATTGCTATTGTTGAATTGGGGCACAAAAATAATGATGGTGGAACCGTAATACCTTGTCCAGTACCCTTTGTTTTGCCGACATCCTTTTTCTTTATCTTAATAAAATTTTTAAATGCCAATGGTTTACCTGTGCATTGGTCATCATGATAAATCATAGCGACAAAACTTACATCATCCTTTCCTGCAGATGGTTTATCTTTTTTATCAGTAATCTTAATAGATTTGAATTGAATAGTTAATCTGTTCGCACATTGAGAATTGTACTCACCTTGGTTAACTGAAGGTTCTCCAGAATTGCATTTTTCTGACATTGTTACAACTGCTATTAATAATAGGGTTGTGATTTTTGAAATAAATTTGAGTTGTTTCATCTTTTTTGGTTTTATTTATTTTAATTATTGAAGCTAACTATGCTATAACCGAGATAATCCTGTAGCCACTTTCGTATTTTGCCCACTTTTTTCAACAGAATTTCTAAACATAACATTTAATACACTAAAAATAAGCTTTTCTAAGAGTATCACCAAATATCTTGGCTATTCATTCGTAGGTAGCCGATCTAATGGACTAATAACAGCGGTAGCTTTATCTGTACTCACATGGGTATAAATCAGCGTAGTCTTTATATCTTTATGACCCAATAATTCTTGAATATACCTAATATTTACACCACCATCTAACAAATGAGTAGCAAAACAATGGCGTAACGTGTGTGGCGTAACTCCTTTATTTAAGTTTGCTTTTTTTGCCGCATTCTTTACTATGTTTTGTACACTCCGCTCGTGATAGGGACCTTGTCGGTCTTGACCTTCAAATAACCAGTGAATTGGCTGATATTGGTCTAAATACAAACGTAGAATATCCTTTAATCGTTCACTCAACATCACTACTCGATCTTTTTTCCCTTTGGCAGCTGAAATAAAAAGTTGGTTTCGGTCGAAACTAACATCTTCTACCGTCAATTTTAAAATTTCTCCTAAGCGTAACCCACTACTATATAATGTATACAAAATAGTAACATGCTTCACATTTTCCAATGATCGTAACATACGGTCAACTTCTTGTGTACTCAAAACTCTAGGAAGTCTATGGCTTTTTCTTGGACGCTTAATTCGATCAATCGCAAAATCAGATAAAAACACGACTTTTTCATAGTAAAACTTGATACTACTGATAACTATATTAATCATTGATTCAGATACCTTCCGAGACGCAATTTCCGAAATATATCGATTTGCATCTTGGACCGTTAACTTGTCTAGAGGTTTGGGTTCAGAAAATTTAAGATATTTAATGAAATGTCCACTATAACTTGTCACGGTCTTCCAACTGTACCGTTGAGCAATTAATACATCTGTATACGATCGCAATATCGGTTGATAGATTCCTGGATATTTTCCCAAAAGATAAGTTTGCTTCTCTTTCAGACTAAATTCTTTTTTTTGATAGTTTTTCCTAGTTTGCTTAATCCGATTTACCACTTGGGTTCCATTGGATTGATAATGAGCAACCAATCGATCCAATAGCTTCTGGTCTCTTGGAATTAGCCATCGCTTATAAAGCTTTTCATAAACCCGCTCAGGAATTCTTTTCATAAAAGATACATCTACACCATAACCTCTAATCTTTACCATCACTTGTTTTGGGAATTCCGGAGAACAGTAGATTTCTACCTTCCTTGGGTCTTTTCGCAATTTTATCAATCTACTTACCCGCTCATAATCAGTAGGATTCCAACATCCAAATCGAGCTTGTAGATGCTTTAAATTATCCACCGTTGCTTTGGTTACCCAAATCTGTTTTGAAGAGTGCCACCAAGCTCCTTCTAGAGATTTTAAAAATCGAACATCCTCTTCTGTATAAGGCAACTTAACAGAAATATGACGATTGTTATAGCGCATACTTATTCCCGCTTTTTCAGCAGGTATGATTACATCTTCCACTATGGGAGGAACTGCAATTGGGGATGTATTCCATCCTATGTCGGTAATGTCACACTTGGATAAGTTTGCTTCCTTATCCGTGGTACCGCTGGTCGCGACTATGTCAAATGGTAAATTTAAATCTAAAAATTGTTGATAAACAAATGGTGTATCTGCCATATGCCATGCGCCAATCTCTGGCGTATAATAAGCTCCTTTGATCGTTCTAATCTTTGAAACAGTGGTTTGCTCATACGGAAACCTTAACCCAACTCGATTTTCTCCATTCCAAATGGTTTTAAAAACTTGAATCATAAAAGATGATTTTATTAGTTATAAAAAATATTCTATGGCAAAACTATCAAAATTTAAACATCATAACTAATTCTTTATCAATAACTTACAAAATTAGTCGTATTAACGGTTAATATAACAGTTAACAAACGTTTCCATAACGATTAAACGATTATTTCTTATATTTACTAGATGAAAAAACTTAATTTTTTTAAAATAATTTCAATTTCTTGCAGCGTTTTTAGATAATGCAAGGTATTATGTGTAGAAGCTGTTCAATTGAGTCGATTTAGGATTGAAGTTGTTTAAAAACTCCAACTAAAAAATTTAGGTTATGAAAACTATTCAAACATTCCTTATCCTGTTCGTACTGATTATCAGTGGCTGTCAAAAGGATACGGTGTTAATTGATAACCAATATATCCCCATTCCGGAGGGTGAATTAGTCTCCTCTAAGCTCATTGGGCAAGTAGTGAGTCAAGCAGGCTTCGCCATTTTTGATGCTACCGTTAAGCTCGGCCAATCTGAAGCAACCACTAATCGAGATGGTGTGTTTTCTTTTGCTTCCGCGGATTTAGAATTAAACGGCCAACTATTAACCATAGAAAAAGAAGGCTTTTATACTAGTTATAAAAAAATCATTCCTACCAAAACCCAAACTTTTACTAAGGTAGCTTTGGTTACTAAATCTAACCCAACTGGAGAATTTATCGCCTCTGAAGGAGGAATTATCGCTAAACCAAACGGAGAAAAAATCACCTTTCTCCCCAACTCCATCCGTACAGATTTTAATGAAGATTATGAAGGTACAGTCACCGTTTACACCCATCATTTCAATCCAGAAGAACCTTATTTTCATGAGACCATGCCTGGGGATTTATCTGCTATAGACAACTCAGGTAATCCTGTTCAATTAGCAACTTATAGTATGGTCTTAGTGGAATTATTCGGAGAAGACGGTGAAATATTGAATTTAAAACCAGGCAAAACAGCAACAATGGAATTTCCAATAAAAGGAGCTGCAGCGAATAATGCTCCTGAGATTATTCCACTCTGGTCTTTGGATGAAAATACAGGTACTTGGGTCGAAGAATCTCAAGCTACCAAACATGGAGATTCCTATATTGGGGAAGTAGCACATTTTTCTTTCTGGAATTGTGATGTACCATTTCCTGTAGTCAAATTAAATGGCACTCTTGTTCACCTTAATGGAAATATAATTAGCAATCAAAAAATCAGTATTGAAACCGTTAATGGAGGTCTGGCCCGAACTGCATTCACCAACAATGAAGGTAAATTCTCTGGTGGAATTCCTAAAGATGAACCACTTATTTTTAGCGTTCTTAATTTTTGTGAGGAAGAAGTTTTTTCCCAAAATATAGGACCATTTAGCACGGATCAAGATATTACCTTTACTACGAATCATACGGATGATTTTATATTAATTTCTGGGTCGGTAAAAAATTGTTCAGGAGATCCTGTTGACAACGGTTATGCAGTAATAGAAACAAATACCTCTTTAAAAGAAATTTTTCTTATCAATTCAAATGGAAACTTTGGTAATCAAACTACTTTTTGTCAATCCGCAGATTTTAAGGTCTATGGTGTAGATCTAGAAAATTTAAAGTACTCCCCCGAAGTAAGCATATCTAACAATGGACAAAACACTGAAGATGTAGGAGTACTACTGGCTTGTGATGAACTTGATACTTATATTTCCGTTTCTGTAAATAATGTTCAAGGACTGTTACTTGATGAGTCAGCAGAACACGGGACTTTTCTGGAAAATAACAACCTAGAAATCGCCATGCAATCTAATGATGGATTTGTGTTCCTAACCATCCCAAACCCTATTGTGGGATTGAACAATCCTTCAGAAATAACAATAGAAGGTTCTAATTTAGACAAGGGTTGTGATGATAACTTTTACCCATGTATAGGAAATTTCACAATTGACTTATCTAAGGTTGAAACCTATTTAGGCGGTTATATTGAAGGCACCGCAAATGGAAATTTATCAAATGGAAACGGTGAAATTGAGCCAGTTACAATGGAATTTCGGGTTCGACTGGTTAATATTTTATCAAGTTATTCAGGCATTGTTTGGGAAGATTTAAATAATAATGGTATTCGAGATATGAATGAGCTTGGTTTAGAAAATATATTTATTGAATATAGGTCTCCTTCTGCTTTTGGAGGCCTCTCAGTTTATCAAGAAATATTTTCTAATTCAGATGGTACATTTACGGTTTTTGTATCAGAACTTAACAATGGTATTTTAGAGGTTCATCCACCTACTGGTTATATTACGACTTTAGAGAATCAAGGCAATGATGAATCCTTGGACAGTGATTTTCCGCAAGGCGAATCGGAAAAACAATTCCCAATTGAAGGGTTAGAAATACCCAACTTATTAGATGTAGGAATTCATTTAGAATAAAAGCAGTTTTTTAATATTTTTTTACTAGCTCAGGATATAACGTTGAAAGAATATTCAGACATATTAATTATTGAAGGCTGTCAAAAACAGCAACCGCTTTACCAAAAAGCACTATTCGAAAAATATAGCAAACTGCTGTTTTCGACCTGCCTTCGGTATGTCTCTGATAAATCACTAGCCAAGGATGTCTTGCAAGATAGTTTTATTAGAATCTTTAAATACTTTGATAAATTCGATCCTGAAAAAGGGCAATTAAAAAGTTGGATGCAGCGAGTTTGTATCAATGAAGCATTGACGCACCTTCGTGCTAAAAAAACATTTGCAAATTTAGAAACCTTACCACAGGAACCAGTTACGAATCCAGCCGTCTTAAGTCAAATGCAAATGGACGACTTAATGGCTCAGATTCAGAAGCTCCCACTTCCATATCGAACGGTTTTCAACCTATATCATGTGGAAGGATATACGCATAAAGAAATTGCTGCTTTACTCAAAATCGAAGTGAGTTCTTCTCGTTCCATTTTAACCAGAGCAAAAATGAAAATCAAGAAAATTTTACTAGAAAAGAAAATAAATGAGTCATGGATTTGAATAATTTGGAACGTGGCGAACTGAAGGCTTTACAAAATCAGGAGACTGATTTTGACCTAGACGCTTTGTGGAAAAACATCGAACCCCAAAAAAAGAAACGTAGATCTTTCTTTTGGTTTTGGGTCACAAGCGGAGTAGGTATCTTACTACTTGCCGCAGGTTTGTTCCTTTACAATTCCCCTGATACTACTTCATCTGTTGGTACTTTAACCAACTCCGAACGCCTACCTTTGGTAGCAGCAGAAATTGCGAATACCCAAATAGAGAAAGCAAAACCAACTTTAACTGAATCTTCTTCCACTGAAAAAATAGAGAAACCATTAACACCTTCCAAAACTAAAAAAGAGGTTTCAAAAAAATT
>CALGJS010000243.1 GCA_937927835.1 uncultured Saprospiraceae bacterium
AATAAGTGCCACACTTGTCCCAAGTCCAGCACCCATAATTGCAGAAGTAGGTTTTAACATCTCCGGCATTCCTGGTCCACCTTTGGGTCCACAGTAACGAATCACAATGACATTACCCGGCTCAATTTCTCCTGCGGCAATTGCCGTATTAGCAGCTGCTTCTCCATCAAATACTTTTGCCGTTCCTTTAAATACTTCTCCTTCTTTTCCTGTAATTTTTGCAACCGATCCACCACTAGCAACATTTCCATATAAGATTTGCAAGTGTCCCGTCTTTTTAACTGGATGATCGAATCCGTGAATAACGTCTTGTCCCGGTGTCAAAGGTTTTACTGTTGCTAAATTTTCTGCAACCGTCTTTCCTGTTACGGTCATACAATCTCCATGTAAATAACCAGCATCGAGTAGCATTTTGGCCACCGCAGGAATTCCTCCTACTTGATGCAAATCTTCCATTACATATTTTCCACTAGGTTTTAGGTCAGCAAGAAATGGTGTTTTATCGCTGATCCGCTGGATGTCATCAATAGTCAAAGAGACATCAACAGACTTGGCCATTGCAATCAAATGTAATACTGCATTGGTAGAACCTCCTAAGACCGTGATCAAAGTAATTGCATTTTCAAAAGCTTCTTTTGTTAGAATATCACGCGGTTTGATATCGTGAACTATGAGATGTCGAATGGCTTTTCCTAGTCGTTCACACTCTGCCAGTTTATCAGGACTGGTCGCTGGATTACTAGAATTATACGGAAGACTCATGCCCATCATTTCAATGGCTGAAGCCATCGTATTGGCCGTGTACATTCCTCCGCAAGCACCTGCTCCTGGACATGCTTTACGAACCACTGCTTTAAAATCTTCTTGGGTGATTTGTCCAGCAATTTTTTGACCGTGTGCTTCAAAAGCAGAAACGATATCTAGTTTTTTACCATTATGACAACCCGGTTGAATCGTTCCACCATAAACAAGAATAGCAGGGCGATTTAATCTACCAAGTGCCATCATCGCTCCTGGCATATTTTTATCACAACCCACCACTGCGATGATGCTATCGTACCATTGGGCAGAAGCAACTGTTTCAATCGAATCTGCAATAATATCTCGTGAAGGAAGCGAAAAACGCATCCCTGAAGTTCCCATAGAAATACCATCACTAACTCCGATGGTGTGAAAAATTAGGCCGATTAAATCATCCGTAGCACTGACACTTTTTTTGATGTCTTTCGCAAGATCATTCAAATGCATGTTACAAGGATTCCCTTCCCAACCGGTGCTTACAATCCCGACTTGTGCCTTTTTCATATCTGCTTCATCCATCCCAATCGCATGCAACATGGCTTGTGCAGCAGGGCGGGAATCATCTTGGGTAACTTCTTTACTAAATTTATTTAACACGTTTCTATATTTTGAATAGTTCTCAACTATTATAATTCAAGTTGTTTAACAAAGATGGTGGTTGCCGTTCAGACAGGCTAGTTTTCACTTTTTTCTTTTATTGTAAAAATTACATGATCTACAGTACTCAAGAACAACCAACACTGTCTAAATAGTTGATTATCAGTTGATTATTTTAAATAAAACACGAATTTCAACTATCATACAGGGTTCCTTCTCTGTATTTCCCTAAAATTTTCAGTCCGACGGTATGTGCAGTTAATTGATCTGTTATGATCGATAAGTCCTCATATTTTTCAAAAATAAAATCAATAAAAAAGATATACCGCCAGGCTTCTCCGATCATTGGTACCGATTGAATTTTAGTCATATTGGCCCGATGGTCCGCTAATACTTTTAACACTGCATGTAAACTCCCGGATTTGTGAGGAGCCGAAAAACAGATCGAAACCTTATTTATTTCAATCGGAAAATCAGCTGGAACTTCCTTGTCCAATACCAAAAAGCGTGTAAAATTTTTCTTATTGGTTTCAATCCCTTCTGCTAGTAAATTCATCTTATATCGTTCTGCCGCAAGCGTAGATGCAATCGCTCCGATACCTGTCAGTTTACCTTCTCGGATACGCTTAGCACTTAGCGCAGTATCTTCCATAGCAACCAGTTTAATCTGTGGATATTTTTTAAAAAATGGTCGACACTGTTCAATCGCAATAGGATGAGAATGCACTTCTTTTAAGTCGCTTATTTTTTGCCCAGGTAAAGCCATCAAATTTTGTCGAATCCGTAAAAAGATTTCTCCTGTAATCTCTAGGCTAGAATTATTGAGTAGCTGATAATTATTTAACAAGCTTCCAGCAATGGTATTTTCAATAGCCATCAATCCACCATCTACCTGAGTTCCAGCTTCTACTAAGTCTACTAAGTCATCGAAAGTATCGGCAGGCACTACCTCTATTGTTTCTTTAGAATAATAACAACAAGTAGCGATCTCGTGAAAAGCTCCGGGATATCCTTGAATCGCAATACGTTTTGGTATATTCATCTTTTTTATTTTTAAATTTTAGGCAAAAAAAAAGAGTTCCAAAAAGGAACTCTATTATTTTTATATCAATATATTATTAGTTCCAATCACGACGGTTCGTAAATGCAAATAATAATAAAATTGATAAAGAAATTATTTTTCATGACGTAAACATAAGGTTTTAAAAAATAGAAAGCAAGAGTTTCAAAAAAAGTTATTCAAATTAATTTTTCGAATTGTATGGAAAAAACATTTAAAAAAGAATCCAATTTAAGTAAGATTCGTACATTAGTTTAAAAATAATTCACATGCCGATCATCTCTGAACGAGGAAAAAATGCCATTCCTTCTCCAATCCGTTTTCTTGCACCTTATGCAGCTACCGCAGAAGCACGAGGAGTAAAAGTGCATTATATGAATATTGGTCAACCCGATATTCCAACACCAGCAGAAGCAATGAATAAAGTACGAAATACCGATCTTCGTATTCTAAAATATACACCATCCGCAGGTGTAGATTCTTACCGAGAAAAACTGGTAGATTATTATCGACGTTTTGAAATTGAAGTTTCTAAAAAAGATATTCTGGTAACCACCGGTGCTTCAGAAGCCATCTCTTTGGTATTAAGTTCTTGCCTAGATCCAGGTGATGAAGTCATTGTTCCCGAACCATTTTATGCAAACTATTTAGGGTATGCTCACGCTACTGGTGTAGAAATCAAACCAATTCCTACTTTTATTGAAAATAGTTTTGCGCTACCAAACATTGCGAATTTTGAACCTTTAATTGGTTCAAAAACCAAAGCCATCTTCTTATGCAATCCCAATAATCCCACTGGAGGAATTTATGGACAAGCAGATTTGGAGGCGCTTGGAAGACTGGTAAAGAAGCACGATCTCTACTTAATTGTGGATGAAGTATATCGTGAATTTTGCTATGACGATGAGTTTTATTCCGTCTTGCGTTTGGCTGGATTAGAAAAACATACGGTCGTAATTGACTCAATTTCTAAACGGTTCAGTGCCTGTGGCGCAAGAATTGGTTCTATTGTTTCTCAAAACGAAGCGTTGATCAAAGCTTGTCTAACTTTTGCACAATTACGACTCAGTGCTCCTGGGTTTGGTCAGTTGCTTGGAGAAGCGACACTAAATTTACCCATCACCTATTTGGAAGATATCCGTGACGAATACGATTTGCGACGACGGACTTTAATCAACCGATTAAAAAAAATTCCTAACGTACTTTGCTATTTACCCAAAGGTGCCTTTTATGCCTTTGCCAGATTACCTGTTCCCGATACTGGAAAATTTTGTCAGTGGATGTTAGCATCTTTTGATTATAATAATGAAACGGTCATGCTCGCTCCTGGAGCAGGTTTTTATGCTACTAAAGGTCGAGGTCTTGATGAAGTTCGAATTGCTTATATTTTGAATACGGGAGATATTGAACGAGCGATGGATTGTTTGGAGGCGGGGTTGAAGGAATATCTTAGTTGATTAGTTGATTAGTTGATTAGTTGATTAGTTGAT
>CALGJS010000244.1 GCA_937927835.1 uncultured Saprospiraceae bacterium
TATTATTTAAAGAACTTCAAAAAAAACAATGACCTCAAAAAAAATATTTAACTGGGGCGTAGTCGGTCCAGGTAAAATCGCACATAAATTTGTGGAAGATCTGCTGACACTACCCAACGCTCGATTACATGGTGTCGCTTCCCGATCCTTGGAGCGAGCGCAGCAATTTGCCGATCAATACAATGCTCCTCACGCCTATGGAAGTTATGAAGCATTGGTTAATTGTCCCGAACTGGATGTCGTTTATATCGCAACACCACACAGTGGACATTGTAAAAATACGCTCCTGTTTTTAAACAATAAAATTCCTGTCCTCTGTGAAAAACCGATGGGGGTTAATCCAGAAGAAGTTCAGCAAATGATAACTGCTGCTCGTGATCAGCAAACCTATTTGATGGAAGCACTTTGGACAAGGTTTCTACCAGCTATTCAAAAAGTAATTACCTTAATTAATGAAGGTCAAATTGGAGAAGTACAGACCATCAAAGCAGATTTTGGTTTTCAAGCAACGTTTGATCCAAAGAGCCGATTATTTGATCCTGAGCTAGCGGGAGGTGCTTTGTTGGACATCGGTATCTATCCTGCCTTTCTGGCTACGCTTATTTTTGGTAAGCCAAATTCTGTCAAGGCAACGGCATTTTCAGGATCCACTGGAGTGGACGAATCTAATGCAATGCTGCTGGGATATCCATCTGGTAAAATGGCTATTCTAACTTCGACCATTTTACATGAAACAGCCACCGTTGCAGAGATCTATGGGACAAAAGGTAAGATCATGATTCCTAGTCGTTGGCATGAGTCAAAAACGGTTACACTAATAGATGGGGAAGGTAAAGAAGAAGTATTTACTTTTGATTATCCACAACGTGGTTACCATGCAGAAGCAGCAGCGGTTATGGAAGACCTTTCTAATAATAAACAAGAAAATAGCTTTTGGTCTTTAGAAGATAGTTTGAATTTGAGCACTTTATTAGACCAAGTAAAAATAGCCTTTTCCGCTTAATTTTAATATGTTTCAAATTTTCTAAACCAATTTATTCAATGAAATTTTCAAAAATAATTCTTTGTTTATTGGCAATATCCTTTGCTAATCTAAACTATAGTTGTAAAACAAAAACAGTGAGTTCTACTTCAAAGGTAGTTATCTCTCCTGTTGCGGTAGATGAATCTAAAACATTGACAAAAATTGCTTTAGGTTCTTGTAGTCGGTCAGATTATGAACAACCTTTGTGGCAACCAATTGTAGAAAAAAAACCAGATCTCTGGATTTGGTTGGGAGACAATATCTATGGAGATACAGAAGATATGAAAGCCTTAGCTGCTAATTACGCACGACAAAAAAACAATACAGAATACCAGAAGTTAATAGCTACTACACCTATTGTTGGTGTTTGGGATGACCATGATTATGGTGTAAATGATGGTGGAAAAGAATATCCAAAACGTGCAGAAAGTAGAGATATTATGTTAGATTTTTTGGACGTGCCTAAGTCAAATCCTGTCTGGCAACGAGAAGGTGGCTACCAATCTTACACTTTTGGTAAAGTTGGTGAAAAAGTAAAAATACTTTTATTAGATGCTCGATATTTTCGCGATCATGTAGAACGTCGTCGAGGTCAATATCCACAATATATTCCAAATTCAACGGGAACTATTCTTGGTGAAAAACAATGGCAATGGTTAGAAGAAGAACTAAAAACGAGTGATGCTCAAGTACATATTATTGGTTCCGGAATTCAAATTTTACCAACGCAACACAATTATGAAAAGTGGAATACCTTTCCGCATGAGCGAGACCAGTTATTTAATTTATTAGCAAAATATCAAACACCTGGTGCCATATTTATTAGTGGTGATCGACATCTTGGTGAAATATCAAAAAAGGAAATTAAAGGATTGGAGTATCCAGTTGTAGAACTTACTACGAGCGGACTAACCCATACTTATGAGAAGGCTTCTGAAGAGAATCGTTTACGGATAGGGAATCTAACAGGTCAATTGAATTTTGGATTTATAGAAATTGATTGGACGAAAGATAAGCCAGTTATTGAACTAGAAATAAGAGGGAAAGGAGGAAAATTATTTCAAGCGTATAATATCAATTACAATCAAAAATAGAATTCTAATGGAAATAATAGTTCGGATAACGCTGTTGACACTTATCTGCTGTTCTTCACTTCGTGCACAGGTTAATCTGACTGATTCGAATTTGCCAATTATTCTTATTGAGACAAATAATCAGAGTATTGAGGACGAACCTAAGATTACAGCTAACATGAGCATTATCGATAATGGTCCAGGAAACCGTAATCAAATTACGGATTCTCCATTAGGTTATGAAGGTTTTATTGGAATTGAATTGAGAGGAGCTTCTTCCCAAAGTTTTCAAAAAAAAGGATATGGTTTAGAGACGAGAAAAGAAGATGGAAGTAACCAAAATGTTATTCTTTTTGGAATGCCGAAAGAGAATGACTGGGTACTTCATGGTCCTTTCAGCGATAAATCATTGATTAGAAATGCTTTGGCTTATAAACTTGCTAGAGCGGTTATGCCTTATGCTCCACGGACTCAATTTTGCGAACTGATCATTAATGGAAACTATAAAGGAGTCTATTTATTTACAGAAAAAATCAAGATTGACAAAGGGCGCGTAGATATCGATAAATTACGAATTGATGAGAATGCAGGAGATAGCCTAACTGGAGGTTATCTGATCAAAATTGATAAAACTGCTGGAGGTATGACAGATGGTTGGTCCTCTTCCTATGCTCCAATGATAGGAGCGGATCAACGAACGTACTATCAATATCACAGTCCTTCGCCTGATAAAATGTCTGCTAATCAACGTCTTTACATTCGAAATTTTATAACTGATTTTGAAGATGTAATGGCCTCTGAAAATTTTGCAGATAGCCTCAATGGATTTCGAAAATATATCGACCCTAATTCTTTTATCGACTTTATCTTATTGAATGAACTATGTAAAAATGTGGATGCCTATCGGTTGAGCACCTACTTATATAAAGATAAAAATAGTATAGATCCACTTATGAAAGCCGGTCCCGTCTGGGATTTTAACCTAGGTTTTGGAAACGTGGATTTTTGTGCCGGACCAAGTCCTCAAGGGTGGGTGATGAACTATAATAGTATCTGTCCTGAAGATGGATATCTTATTCAATTTTGGTGGCCTAAATTACTGGAAGATGAATATTTCGGAACAGAGATTATTAATCGTTGGCGTGAGTTGAGAAATAATGAATGGAGTAATAGGCGTATTGAAAATTGCATTAATGATTTGGTAGAAAACTTATCTGAAAGTCAGGTTCGTAATTTTAACCAATGGTCAATCTTAGGATCCTACGTCTGGCCAAATGCGTTTATTGGAAATAGCTATTCTGAAGAAGTGGAACAATTACGAAATTGGTTGACAGCTCGTCTCAATTGGATGGACGAATCGATCGAACAACTAAACCGTTATCAAGCACCATTACCAGTCCGCACAGAACCTCAGATTTACCCAAATCCTTTTTCGGAATCTTTGACTTTTCAGTTTTTTGGAATTGAAAATGAAAAGCTGAAAATCGAAGTGTATAACCAATTAGGACAACCCATTTTTTTAAAAGAAAAAGAAATTTTATTCACTGGTGAGCAATCTATCGAATGGCTGCCAAACGCAAGATTTACTGAATTAAACTTTTATCGAATTTTTTTGGATGGAGAGGAATATGCTAGTGGAGCAGTTTTTAGACAATGAAATTTAAAGGAAAAATTAATAAAACGTGACATAGGTTTTGGTAAGTTTTTAGAATAAAAGATTTGTTTTTATTGTCTTTTACAATGGTATAAGTGATTTTTTTATGTCAAAAAGGTATGATAATTTCAACCTAAAAATAGGGTAAACCACTCTGTTGGCACATCGCTTGAATAAGGAGTAAATGTATTTAGTTTTAATAAAATTAAACCACTAATCATCAACACAAAATGAGAACCTTCGGGTTTTTAAAAAGCTTTTAGTTCACGAACGAACGAGAAGTAAAAAGAGAGCGGTCCCTTGGGATTAGCTCTTTTTTTGTCACATTTTTTTAAATACCTACCATCTATATTATCTTTATCTAGATAATAATGCATCTAACTAGATGTCACATATATTGTTTTATTATATAAAAACGTTGTCTTTTTATGCAACTTGTAACACTACTACAGGTATAGTGCTAGTGTAGTACTTGGTCATTTTGATCAAGTATTTCTCAAACATCTAGACTACAGAAATTATGATGGTACAATTTATGTCAACCAGACTCTTAGCTTTTCTAAGAATGAACTTCCTAATGTTCTTTGTTATTGGAAGTTTCCTCCTCAGTAATAATATCAATGCACAATGTCCTGAAATTCAGGTCGTAGAGCTACAAGGAGTCCCAGGCTTTGCCAAAACTGACGAGCTTGTCGTTTGTGGAAAATCGGATACGCTAGCCTATCTTATCTACATCGAAGAACCTGGAGAAATTTCAGGTACACAGATGACGGTGGATTTCCTTCCAGGAATGATTTACAGCGGATTTGAACTTACCCATTATGATTCAAATACCTTTATTTCAGTAGTAAATCCTTCACCTGATAAACCTCGATTTTTACTAGATGGTGTAACGGATGGAATTTATATCGCCTATATCGGTACAACCACAAATTGTGATGTAGATAAAGATGCATTGGAGTATAAAGTAGATTTAAAATTCAATTTTACCTATCAGGATACGATGGGTAATTTTTTCAATTGTACTCAAAATGTTACGCCAGATCGGACTTATAATACGACGATAAAAACGCCTGCTATTAATTGGAATTCTACTCCCAATATGAATATCAATCGTATTGGTTTGGAGCAGTGTATTAACGTACGAATTACTCAAGATGGAATTGGTGCTTACTTAGAAGATTTCTATCTTGAACTAGAAGGGGTAGATCTTTCGGGTAGTCTGAACCTGAATGAAGTTCGTATCAATGGTACGCCTACAAGCTTTAATTATGATAATACTAATAAAATAATTCGTACCGAAATTGATGGAAGTTTTTTTCCAGGAAATGCATTCGCTAATCCTGCTGATACTTTATTTAATACGGGCGAGCGTATTGAGGTAACCTACTGCTGGCAAACAGACGAGTGCCCTAATCCAAGCAGTTTTCCTTTAAAATATAAAGCTGGTTGGGGATGTTATGGAGATACTTGTGATGAAATTGAAAGAGATAGAGCGCTTACCATTCGACCAACTGCTAGGCCGGAACCAATAGCGATTGATACAGTTTACAGCACACCTGCTGTTTGTGGCGATCCTGGTACCATAGGACTAACAATTTATAGTGATCAAAGTGATCCACTTTCTGGTCGTTTTACGGATATGAAAATAGGCTTCGAAACTTGTAATAAACCTTCTCTCGAAATCGCTGAAATTAGAGTAGGAGGCACCCCAATTGGGCTAGGTACTTATACATGGGTTAATGATGATTTGGTAATCGATTTTACCAATTTATCTGTTGATGCAGATGGTGCAGAAGGGTTAAGTGATGTCGATGGTGATGGATTTTTTGATGACCTGGCTGGTGGAGACACCTTAAAGGTTGAAATTGATATGGCCTATAGTTGCACCACACCACCTGATCCAGGGTCTATTGCTTGTGGTGTTATCAATTGTGATTTTGCACAGTTTTTTGTGGATGCAAAAAGAGATTGTGGACAATCTTTTAAATTTTTTCCAACGATCAATGGTTTTGAAATTGTAGATGGAGCTACTTTTAGTTCTACTAATGCAGCGCCTGTTGGTACATCCTTCACGGGGATAGATTTTGGTGCTACAGGTACCTCTGGTGCTAAAACACAGACAGTAGAAATGTGCTATGTCCATGAACAGCGAGGCGTAACTCCGTGTGCTGCCGGAAATTCTAATGTTGCTTTACAAGTCTTTTTTGATGGAAATGGTGGAATCACGCACGATTTAGAAGTTGAGAATCCTGCTTCTATTGAGATTAGTGTTAATGGTACGCCTACTATCACAGGAGCACCGATCACTTGGGATAGTATCGGGCCAGGGCAACGAATGTTGACAATTGATGCAGGTTTAGTCTCTATAGGAGATACCATTTGTTATAGCTATGAATTGACGGTAGATACCTTTTTATGTGCACCTAATATTTATACAACTGGTACACATCAGATTGTTGAAGTTTGTACTCAAGGAGGTTGTACTTGTGAAGCAATAAAGGCCTGTGAGTCGATTCTCTTCCGGTCTAATCCTAATAATACAGGATGTTCTTGTGTCTTCCGGAGTGGTGTGTCTGATGTTTATCGAGAGTCTGTTGGTTATACCGATGCTACGATGACAACTAAAATTGATCCTCAATCCATTACAGGAGCAGACCGTAATCGTTACTTGCCCGGTGATACGATTATGTACGAAGCTTATTACTCTATCCTGAGTCCGGATGCGTTCACCGATATCTATGAATGGGGGATGGGATTCAGAGTAATTCCATTTAGTGGTGGAAATGCTGCGCTCTCTGAACTGATCATAGATGCTCGTAAAACGGAGTTAATGTCTTTTTCTGTAAAAAAGGTTGGCTCAGCTACTCGTACTGAAATAGATTTTTCAGACTTACCTGCTTGTGTGGAAGATAATAATAGATCTACTTCTGTCAATGGAATGACTTTATTCATAGGGAAAACGCCTTATGACAGTTATGCTACCAATCATTTTCAAGAATATAACAATACAAATTCTGGCTATGATTTCTATGACAATGCTAGGATTTATATCCAAATCAGAAATCAAAATAAACTGCAGGAATGTCGGGGAGTAGATTACAGTAGTTGGAATGATCTTGGAAATTGTTGGGATGAGTTTAACGCCAAATATGGTTTTCAAGTGGGAGATTCCTTGTTTATGCGCGTAAGACTTCCATTGATTAAAAATCCAATGCACGAAGCAGAAGGTGGGGCTTTTCAAGCTACTCGAGTTTATCAGGATACTTGGGTAACTTCTCTGGATGAATTTGATTCTGACTGTGTGGTAGGCCAATCGGTTTGCCGGGAAAATTTCCCTATTGAGACCTACTGTCCCGGAGATATCTCGGTCCGTACAGATCTGGAAATTGATGATTGTGGTGGAACCGCTAAGCATGTATTTAAGGTAGATAACCCTACCCCTTTATCATGGTATACAAACGAATATCGACCTTACTTCAGAATGAAGGATACAGATATTGAAATATATTCACCCCTGATGTATTGTGGAAATGCTGAAATAAATACGCCGGGAGGGAATACTTATCCGCTTGAAATACAAAGTACAAATAACCACGACTGTTTTGTAGTGAATGGAGATGAATATTGTACCGTATCGGGTGGTAGTCCAGGAACTATAACTTTCAATCCTTTAACAGATAATTACCCCGGTCTAGGCATTGGTCTTAATGGTTTTACAGACTCTATGACCATAACCTATGATTACTGTTTGGTTTGTCCCGCTGACATAAATGGTATAAATGATTATAAAATAACCTATGATTACCAGTATCCTTATGATCCACCTTCTAACCCTAATGATTACCGTTGTAATTTTACTGCAGCTACTGGAGCAAACAATGAACTGGATTCTTGTCTGGTGATTGGTAACGGAGTCAGTTATTATAATTACTTCAATCAAGATCTACTTGTTCTCAAAGATGATAACGAATCTTCGGATGCCACCGTCACTGATAATCGACAAGGATTTCCATCATTAACTCCAGCGATTGATCGAAATGTACTCTCGAGTCAGATTCCTGGAACGAGTGAAGAAATAAATTTATACACCGTCTGTGCAGGAAATACGCCTCCGCTTACACACATGGGGGTGCTAACCACAATTACTGTTAACAACAGCGTTAGTTTAGAGAATATATATGATGCAACGCTTACTCCAATCACTTATCAATTTGTTTCTAGTGATGGAGAAAGTAATACATACAGTGTAAGTCTACCTGACTTAATGCCCGGACAATGCCAAGATATTAATGTAGGAACTAGATTATTATTCTGCCCAGTACCACCACAACGACCTGCTGAAATTTGTATCGGTACTTCTTCTGGTTGTATGGATCCTGATGTACAAGCGGTAGTACTAGGAAGCACAACGGCTTGTACGAGTAATAATATTTGTTATCGTTATACAGTTGGTACACCTGAAATTCAATCTACTTTTATCCAGCCTACCGGAAGCTTTGATCTTTGTGATACGGTCACGATGTTTGTTTTAATAAAAAATGTAAAAGACGTACTAGTAACTGATCTTCAACTTCTATGGGAATTACCGTTGGTTGGTACCGAGGTAGTTTCTGGTAGCTTTGAGTCTGCTTATCCGCATGATGGAGTCAGTGGTGCTCCATTTGTGAGTATTCCTGATCCAGCTGTTAATGGTAATAATTTATCATATACAGAAGATGCCGTTTTTAGTCCTTCTATTCATGCAAATGGTCTTCCAGGTGTTAATTCAGGCTTGGACTCCAATCAAATAGTTGTCCGATTTAAATTACTTTCTGTATGTGATGAATTTATCTCTGGATCAACTGCATTTTTTGAGGCTGTTGGAAAAGATCCTTGTAGTCCGAATACGATCTCTTCGGGTGAGGTAAATAGTGAACAGATTATTATCAATGGTGCTGAACCTATTAATCATGCCCAAATTTTAACCTCTGCAAAACCAACCAATGTCTATTGTGGTGGTTTAACTAATGAATTTACCATTACGGGACAAAATATTTCTGAAGTCCCATCTGGCGATTACGTTCAAATATGTTTAACATTTCCACCTGAGTTACCTTATCGTACAGGATCCTTGGCCTATGCCATACCTGCTGTCCAACCTACTGGACCAGTGATCGAAACAATGATTGGAGATCAAACGCAAATTTGTTTCGATGGTATTCCTAATCTTCCAGTTGGAGGACAGTTTACCTTGAAATTAGAGGCATCGATGGATGAGCTTGCAGGATGTGGAGACGTAGACCTTTTAGTAGATATTAAAGATAGAGTAGAAGACGAAACTTGTGTTCGTGATGGTTCGATTTGTGATGTTTGGGTACAGTCTTCTGTCAATAATCGATTTAGTGTTGATTTAAAAGCACCAATCGAAACAGCAGATTTACAAATAACAAGACAATGTACAGGAGTGACTGATCCTCTTACAATTTGTTATGATGCTACCTTTGTTAATCCTGGACCAAACTATACTGGTGATATTACCGTCGAACTTTTTGACGATCTATTAGCCAACGGATTTTTGGATTATTATGATCCTTTCCTTGTGGCTGATACATTTCCTACTCAGTTTATCGCGAGCATGGATACGCTTATTTTATCTGGCTGTTTTGATGTGCCAGAAATTAATGCCTGTCCGGTTTTAATAAAATCTACCTATGAAACTACTTGTCAATGTGATGAAGAAATTACTCCTTTCTTTGCCATCTCTCCAGCTTTTGTTGCTGAAATTCCTACGACCAATACCTTATGTACTGGTGAAGAAATTGGTGTAGAATTTTGTGGAGACTACACATTTAATTTTGATGCTACGGAAGGTTATATGCGAATCGTTGGAGATAGTGCCTATTTCGGTGTACTACCTGGTATAACGGATGCTGTTGGTTTTACGGTCACTGGTTCAACAGGTGCTTGTGTTAGTACAGATGTATTTTCTATTCGAAGATTAGAAGATCCTTTCCCATTGTCTATTCTAGATACTATGGCTTGTACAGACCAACCAAAATTCCTTCAACTAGAATTTCCTCCTCAATATGAAGATGACGCCGTAATTACATGGACTCCTTCTACTTACTTAAGTGATCCTACTATTTCTGATCCAATATTTACGGCCCCTGTTGCTGGAAATTACGGATACCGAGTCACCTTAGCTTTTGGTGATCAATGTTCTGTCACCGATAGTGTAACGATTGTAGTGGATCCTATCGCTCCTTTAACCATTGCTGGAGAAGATATCTTCTGTCGCGGTTATCAACCTGCGACCATTTCTACTGATCCAGGTTTTAATAATTATGAATGGTATAAAATTGGGGGTTCATTCGAAATCATTCAGGCCGTTACTGGTATGAGTAATGCTTGGACGGGACCATTTGCTCCAGGACAATATCTTGCTAAAGGATATACGGCTACTCCAGATGCTTGTCCTTCTGTTAGCCCTCTTTGGACAGTGGTAGATGAAGAATGTTTGGATATTGAAGTGACCAAAACAATTTGTAATCTCCCTACAATTCCAGAATTAGGAGACACGGTTACTTATTGTATAGAAATTTGTAACATTAATAGTGCAAATGATGGGCTTATTTATCGTGCAGATAATTTAATTGTGGAAGATACTTGGCCTAACGGAGTTACTTTTCTTGGCTATACCGCTACGAAGGGAACTTATATTCCTACTACACCTAATGGAACATGGGCTATTCCTGATATGAACTCCGGAGACTGTGAAACGCTCGAAATAATGGGCCGCATTGACCGCGATGGAGTAATTGAAAATCTTGTAGAACTTATTCAGGTTGATAAAACAGATGTTGATTCTGCCCCTAACAATGAAGATGGAGATCAAAGTGAAGATGAAGAAGCATTAGCTTCATTCTCTGTAATCTTAGCTTCTATTGGTGATCAGGTTTGGATTGATGCGAACATGGATGGTATTTTCGATCCTGGAGAAACGGGTGTCGAAAATGTACAGGTTATTCTTTACAATATTGATGGAACTCCTCGTGATACAGCCTACACAAATAGCAGCGGTATCTACGAATTTCTTAATGTTCCATCGGGAGATTATTATTTAGAATTTGATCAAACAACTTCTACTACACCTGGTGCCGAAGATTATCCTTTTACACTTACTGCTCAGGGTGATGGAACAAATGATAGTGAAACAAATTCTGCTGGATTGACACCTGTCTTCACCTTCGACGCCACCACCGGCGACGACCTAACCCACGACGCAGGCCTCATCCCGGTTGCCGACATAGGAAACTTTGTCTGGATCGACACCGATATGGATGGCATCCAGGACCCGGGTGAAGCCCCGGTAGCCAACGTTGGCGTCTCATTATATGACAGCGCAACGGGTACCGCGATTGCCACCGTATTCACGGATGTGAATGGCGAATATATATTTGAAAATGTTCCAGCAGGAAATTATTATTTAACCTTTGATCCGACCACTTCTCCGGGCGGACAAGATTATGAATTTACCGCTTCCAATACCGGAAACGGCGCCAATGACAGTGATCCGGATGCGATGGGTCAGACGATGCCATTTATGTTTGATCCCTTAAATGGAGATGACATGACGCACGATGCGGGTTTAATTCCAGTAGCCAATATTGGAAATTTTGTCTGGGTAGATGCGGATATGGATGGAATTCAGGATCCGGGTGAAGCTGGACTGGACTCGGTGTTAGTCGTTTTATATGATGGCAACAGCGGTAATCCAATTGACAGTATGTGGACGGATGCCAGTGGTATGTACTTGTTTGAAGATATACCAGCGGGCGATTATTTTGTAGGCTTTGAGCCCAATGCTTCTTTTGGAAATATGAACAACACGTTCTCTCCACAAAACACAGGGAATGGTTCAAATGATAGTGATACGGATGCGAGTGGATTTACCACGGTTTTTGCTTTTGATCCTCAAATGGGAGATGACTTATCCATCGATGCAGGTGTTAGTCCGGTTGCAAATATCGGAGACCTAGTCTTTATAGATAGTGATGGAGACGGCCAGCAGGACCCAGGAGAACCAGGTGTTGCAGGCGTTACGGTTAATCTGTTAGATGTAAATGGAAATATCATAGCGACAACCACCACAGATGCCAACGGAAATTATTTATTTGCCAATGTGCCATCTGGAACCTATAGTATCTCCTTTGATCCAACGACGGCTCCTGGCACAACGGAGTATGATTTTACCACCAGCAACAGCGGAAACGATGCAACAGATAGTGATGCTCAATCCAACGGAGAAACCTTACCGTTTGTCTTCGATGCCAGCGCCGGTGACGACCTAACCATCGACGCGGGATTAATCCCAACGGCCGATATCGGAAATTTTGTTTGG
>CALGJS010000245.1 GCA_937927835.1 uncultured Saprospiraceae bacterium
GTCGTCTTTCATGTTATCCATAATAATGGTCCAGGAAATATTTCCGATGCTTTGGTATTACAAGGTTTTGAAGATTTAAATAATGCTTTTGCTAATCTGGATTATTACGATCCCAATACGGGCGTAGATACGAAGATAGAATTTTGTTTGGCCAAACGAGATCCCGATGGAAATGCAACCACCGGAATTACTCGAACGGTTTCAACGTTAACCAACCTCACCATCGAATCAGAAGATATTCAAATGAAAGATTTATCTCGATGGGATCCTTTATATTATATCAATGTTTGGGTCGTCAATGGTATTTGTTCGTCCAGTGCTGGCTGTGGCGTTGCAGGATATGCTTATCTACCTACTTCTCATGGAGAACCGGAAGATGGGATCGTGATGGAGGCAAGTTGGTTAGGACCTGATCCTGCTAGTTCATCTGTCTTGGCGCATGAAATGGGACATTATCTTGGATTGTATCATACTTTTCAAGGTGGTTGTGGAAACGATGATTGTTTGCAAGATGGAGATCGAGTTTGTGATACGCCGCCAGATCAATCTACGGCTCCAGTTCCTTGTGGCTCTTCGATGAATAGTTGTATGACGGATGTCAATGCTGCGGATCCTAATAATCCATTTACAACTGATCAAGATGATATGTTTATCAATTATATGGATTATGGAGATTGGAACTGCTATTCAGCTTTTACGGAAGGGCAAAGAGAACGAATGACCTTTGTTATCGAAGATATCCGACCATCTTTATTGGATTCAGAAGCTTGTCAAGACCCATGTACTTCTAATTTAACTGCTTCGTTTACTAGCCCAAGTTTAATCGTTGATTTGCAAGGAAGTTTAACCTTTACCAATACCAGTATGAATGCCACCACTTATAGTTGGTTAATCGATGGGGTGGAATTTTCCACGGACGTAAATCCTAGTTATACTTTTAATACAGAAGGTGATTTTGAAATTACTTTAATCAGTAGAAATGCTGATCCAAATTGTGTAGAAAGAATGACCATTACCATTCAAGTGATTTGTCCTGTACAAGCTAATTATTCAGTAAACCTTATGCCGCCTTTTGTGGTCGGACAAAATATTATCTATTCAAATACTTCTGCCAATGCGACAGACCATACTTGGTTATTAGATAATATAGTCGTTTCTACTGATGGACAATATTCAACTTCTTTCTCTTCCCCAGGAATTTATGAATTATGCTATATCGCTACTTCTGCTATTTGTGCGGATACTATTTGCCAACAATATAACATCCTAACAGATCTAGATTGTAGTAGTGGTTTGGATGATGATGGCGATGGTTTAGTTGGATGCTATGATCCCGACTGTTGCTTAGATGATGCTTGTGTAAATAATTATTATAACGAGTGCCCCGTTGATTGTGAGTTTGATCCTACGGAGGCTGATTTTGAATTAGAACTAGAATGGGCTTCTTCCGGACAAGGCAACTGGTGTAATTATAATACACCCATTGTTGGAGATTTAGATGGGGATGGAATACCAGAAGTAATTGGAAAACCGTGTACGGGAACTGGACAGTCTTCTTCTGCGGCCCTTCCCAACTTATTGGTGGTTAACGGAGAAACGGGTGTAGTAGAAGACATTATTCAAACGCCAGGATTAAAATATTTATGGGATGGACCGAGCATTGCAGATGTCGATCAGGATGGTTATCCAGAAATATTTTTTCAAGCCTCCAATCATAGTTCCAATCAAAATTACCAATCAGGTGGCCCCATTATCTTTGGAGATGTAAGACGAAAAATTCTCTGTTATAGTTATAATGGATCCACTTATGTTGAAAGATGGATGTCCGATATACCCGCTGGATATAATCCCATAGAAGAAGCAAATACGGTTAGTATTACAGATTTTAACCAAGATGGAATTGCAGAATTGTATGTTCAAAATATGATTTTTAATGCACTGGATGGAACCCTACTGGTAGCTGGAGGAGCAGAAGCGCATCGAGGAATGAAGTTTTTTGGAGAGACTTTAATCCAAGCTTCCTCTTATACAGTTGCGGTCGATGTTTTACCAGATAATGCTTGCGCAAATTGTGCTGGTTTAGAATTAGTGGCTGGTGGAACTGTTTACTCTGTAAATATTGACAATGTCAATTCAACGATTTCTCCAGAAAGATTTTTATCTGATTCTAGCGATGGATGGACCAGCATTGCGGATGTCGACCAAGATGGAGATTTAGACGCGGTAATAGCTCTCAATGTAGCAAATACAGATGAAGCATTTGTCTACGTATGGGACTTACAAACAACGACTCTATTATACCCTCCTATCAGTTTGCCTACTTCTTGGGCCTATATCGCTTTAGCTAATGTGGCTGATTTTGATGGAGAACCAGGCGTTGAAATTGGTGTTTGTACGCGCTATATTTATCAAGTTTTAAAACCCGTGAATGGTCAGCTAACCATTTTGTGGAGCATTGATACCAATGATTTTTCTGGTCAAACAGGAACCACTGTTTTTGATTTTAATAATGATGGAGCCAACGAAGTTGTTTATCGCCAAGAAACAGAAATTCAAATTTTAAATGGCGCCGATGGAACCATCTTAGCTACCGCTCCTTGTACTTCCGGTACGCGGGTGGAATACCCTATTGTCGTGGATGTAGATGCCGATGGAGAAACAGAAATTCTATGTAGCTGTACCAATCAATTAAAATCTTTTGGTTCCGGAGGTACTCCATGGGTAAGTACCCGCCAACTATGGAATCAACATGTTTATTTTAATGTCAATATCAATGACGACTTAACCATCCCTATTCAACAACAATCTCATCATATTGTAGGAGACAGTATCGTCTTAAATAATTTCTTAACACAATATGGAGACAATCGTTTTCCAGCTTTTGATATTAGTTTAGAATTTCTAGAAGTGGATTGCGCTGGCACTGACATTGATCCGGAAGGAGCGTTTATGAACATTACTTTCGAATTTTGTAATCAAGGCAGTAAACCGATCATTGACGATGTTGACTTTACGCTTTATGAAGGTGATCCTACCCAAGGATTTGTCACCTCCACCACTTCCAACGCAAGTGATTGGTGGGAAAATAACCTACCACCAGGAGCGTGTATTAGAATTACAGAACAATTACCTCGAAACACTTATTTTGGGGTAATCAATGATGACGGCGATGCTCCCCTTCCTTTGGATTTCGAAACGGTCTTCCCCACCACTGCATTCCCTGAATGTAATTATAGCAATAATTTTGATTCATTTATTTTGAATGATGAAGCCTATCCGCTTGACATAGGACCGGATGTTCAGGTTTGTGATAATGGGGTATTTAGTTTTGAAGCAACACCAGGCTTCGATAGTTATGAATGGCAAGATGGAGCGCCAGGAGCAAGCTATACTGCCTATGAAGCGGGAACTTATATTGTCACTGGTATTGCTGGTTGCGTTCTAAAAAAAGATACCGTAGAAGTAACGATTATTCCAACTACGGTTCTCGACCTAGGACCAGATCAATTGAATTGTGAAGGAGATAGTATTTCGTTTTCAGCCGAAGGTTTTGACCATTATAACTGGTATACTAGTGACACCTTAAGTTGTGATACTTGTAGTACCATTTGGGTCTCGCCAAATCAATCTACCACCTATACTCTAGTAGCAAATACGGATGAAGGTTGTTATAGTACGGATTCCATACTAGTATTGGTTCCATCAAATAGTTTTGAAAATTTAGACTTTATTGTTTGCCAAGGAGAACCTTATATTTATGAAGATATTGAAATTCCGGCAGGAGCATCCGAGACTTTTGTATACGATAGTTTTTATGGTTGTGATTCAAGCGTCCAAGTCAATATTATTGCGAATGAATTTTCTGCTACGACAGAACTTATTAGTTTGACCGCTTGCCAAGGAGGTACGGTCATTTATGAAGGGGTGCCACTTCCACCAGATACTTCGATGACTTTAATTTTTCAATCAATTAATGCTTGTGATTCTATCCTTATCGTTAATGTTCAATCTTTAGATACGTTTTTTGTCACAGAAGAAATTTTACTCTGTGCAGGTGATTCAGCATTTATTTTAGGAAACTATGAAACCACCTCAGGCGTTTATCAAACGACCTATAATTCATTTGAAGATTGCGATTCTACGCATCAAGTAAATCTAGAAGTTTTAGAACCCATCACAACAGATTTACTGATTATGCCTAGTTGCTTAGATGACAATACCGGAAGTGTAACCGCTACGGTAAATGGAGGGTTGAGTCCTTATGAATACGTATGGAGTGAATCCGGAGGAGTTGGTAATGAGATTTCAAATCTGATTGGAGGAAACTATGAACTCACCATTACCGATGCAAATCAATGTGTGGAAATTATCAGTTTTGATGTGGGTGATATCCAAGCTTTATCCGTTGATGTTACGGCTGCTGATGTAAGTTGCTTTGGGGATACCGATGGTCAGGTAACCATTGATAGTATTTATTTTGGATTAGGATTTAGTTTAGATAGTTTTGGATTCCAACCAAATTTAGTTTTTGAGAATTTACCAGCGGGGAATTATGAACTTTATATGCTAGATGATGAAGGATGTATTTCTAGTCAAGACTTTTTCATTGGAGAACCGCAAGAATTATTATTAGAAGTATCAAAAGATACCAGTATCGTTCTCGGTTGTCCAGTTACCTTACGATCTTTTACCAATTCTAATGATTCCCTAATTTATCAATGGTCTCCGCTAACCGATTTGGATTGTGCAGATTGTACTAGAACCATAGCACAGCCTTTTTCCACCACTAATTATGAATTGCTGATCATTGATGAGTCCGGCTGTGAAGCCATAGATGATGTTTTAATTAGTGTAGAAAATCCACGCAATGTATATATTCCGAATGTCTTTAGTCCAAATGGCGATGGCATCAATGATGTGTTTTTAGTTTACACGGGTAAGGAGGTAGATCGAGTGGTGACCTTAAAAGTTTTTGATCGCTGGGGCGAATTGGTTTTCGAAGGTAACGACTTCCCTCCTAATCTCACCGATGAAGGATGGACCGGAAAATTTAAAGAAGAACCGATGAATCCAGGTGTATTTGTATATGTAGCGGTCGTCCGATTTTTGGATGGAACAGAAGCACAGTATCAAGGTGATGTGACGTTGTTGCGGTAGTGGGATAAGCAAATCAAAACACTGACAAAACAAATATTCAGGAACAACTTGGTCTATTTTTGTATCAGCATTTTCTTAACGAAAACATGCTTTTCTGTTTGAATACTAATAAAATATAAACCATTAGCTAAGTTTTGTAAATCAATCTGTCTTTCTCCCGTAACATTTTTTTCTTCTTGAAAAACGTGTCCATCAATTTTAGAAATACTATAGTGATAAAGCAAATCCGATTCTGTTTTAATTTTAATTAGGCCAGAAGTAGGATTGGGAAAAAGACGAAATGAATTATCATTGACCAACTCTTTATTATGAACTACTAGATCCGCATCATCACAGTCTTCGTCAATTCCATTATTGGGAATCTCCTCCGCTCCTGGATAAATTAAAGCATTGGTATCATCACAATCTTCTAGAGAAAAATAGCCATCCATATCGTCATCACTGGCAAGAATACTTCTCGTACTATTTGTAAAAATAGGTGGATTAAAATCAAAATAAATACTGGCACTATTAATCAATTCCGTACCTTCCTCTAGTCCAGCAATCGGTTCGATATAAAAGGTAATATAACCTTGACTTCCTTCTGGATTAGAAAGGCTGTCTGGTAAATTTATATCTGTAAAAGTAAAGTTTACTAATCCATCCTCTGTCATCGTAGTAGCCAATTGTTCAGGGTGACTACTACTCAATACTTTGAAACTAGAAAGTAAAAGATTAGCATCTAATTGATCTTCTACTCTGACAACCAATGCTTCTGCATTTCCTGTGTTTTGAAATCGTACGGTATAAATAAGAGGTTCTTCAAATAAAATAAAATCTCCATTTCGATCTGGATTCACCAATTTGTCATTCGGATCATAAGAACATAAAACCAATGGCTGAAATTGAAACGGAACAGTCTCATAATTACCAGTAGGATCTATATAAACGGTAGACGAAGCAATGGTTATACTATCTCCAATATTAAAATTTGGTGGACCAGGGATTTGAATATCCGTGGCAAAATCAACAGATTGAGAAGGTGCCAAATTAGCATAATGCCAACCAAACCGATATGGAGAAACCAAAGTATCTGGTTGATTTATAAAATTAGGAATATCAAGCACCTCATCCAGTTCTAACCACAAAGTCCCAGAAGCTGTAGTAGTTCCTAGATTTTTTACTCGAGCTCGGTAGGTTCCAATCTCGTTACATCTTACTTGCGGAGTAGTGACATAACTAATAAGGTCTGATACCGTATTAATTGGCTTAATCCCAAAATAAAGCGTATCACTATCCATTGGACTTTGAATATCAATATTAAAACTACTAGGAGTAGAAGTCAACTCCCAATTTGGGGTACTTGCTTGATCATAACTAATCTGATAACTCCCTAATTCAAGGTAGAGTGTTCCACCTAGATCCGAACTTTGAATCGATGTATTATTTCCTGGTTGCACAGTAAGAGCTGCATCATTATAAAGTGATTCGTCTAAATCAAATTGACCATTTTCATTTGTATCATGGTAAACATAGTATTTTAGTTTTGATAAAATATCACCACAACTTTCCAATATCTCTTCCGTTGTATTACAACCGAAAGCATTATTTGTTAGCTCGACTCTCGTTGTATCCAAATTTACGTAAGTACAAAAATTAGAGATAGAACAATCCGTTAACTGACTATTATGCTCTAGAGTTACGCTGGTAGCTCCACTAAAATCTACATTTTGTAAGGGGGTTAGATCAGAAATATCTGAGAAAATAATAGTTAGATTTCCACCAATGCTGGTCAAGTTTTCCAAGCCAGTAAGGCTTTCTAATTCTGCAATATCTATTAGTGTTCTAGGAGTAGGAAAGGTAGGAGGCGGATGCGCACCAATAGATTCTAAACTGGAAAATGCAGTCATATCTGACATCGTCCCAGAGGATAACCAAAAAGTAGAGCCAATTTGACGAAGATTATTAAAGCCACTAATTTCAGTTAATTGGTCACAATTTGAGATATTTAAAAACTCTCCTATTTCTTTTAATCCATTTAATCCTGTAATGGAAGTCAAACTTGGGTTATTAGCCAAATGGACATTCAGATTTATTAAGGTATCTTCTTGAAGAACATTGATTTCCGTCAGTGATTCATTATTTAATATTCTTAAGCCATCTACTTGGATCGCTGGATGAAGCTGATCAATGCTAGTCATCAAAGGATTTTGTCCAACTCCTAAGTTACCCCCAACATTTAACAAATTCCCTAGACCTTCTAAATTAATTAAACTGTCCAATTCACTAATACTAACGCTAGTAGCAACAGAAGTCAAACTTTCTAATCCAGTCAAATTTGAAAGCCTTGAACAATTTCTAATAGATAAAGATCCAACCGAATCAATCTCTGACAATTCGTTTAAATTTTGAATCATTGGAAGGCCGCTAATCTGTAATCGATTAGCCACATATTGAATATTTTCCATTCCTGCTAGTGAACCCAGTTGAGGAAGATTGAAAAGATGAAAAATACTGTCAATTCTGGTTAATTGACTAAGGCCATTTAAATTTGTAATTTCTTCATTATTGACAATAAAGATAGAACCAAGAATCTCCGTACAACCAGGGTAATTAATTGGAAAACTGTCAATTTCTCCCTGAGATTCAAAATAAAATTTTTCTGGTATACAGGTTTGTGCCTTTATACTGACTATATGAATGGTACCTAATAATAAAAATGTAAAAAATCTTTTCATGGTCCTCTTTTTTTTATTTTGTTCCGCAAGATAATAAAAAGCTTAAGATAGTGGGATATAAAGAATACGCTTGCTCACCGCTTCTTCACAATCCCTAAATGCAAGATTCGTCCTCCAGCCTGATTAACCGGACTCACACTTTTTCCGATCACAATTCCGTCTTCCGGAGCCAGATATTCTTTGATAATATCACCAAATATATTATTCAGTCTAGCAACTACTTCTCCTTTTTTTACAAGGTCTGTCGCTTTTGGAAAAACCGTTAATAGCCCTCCGGTATCTGTATACATCCAATAAGATTTTTTACAAATAACGGTTTCATTCGAATATTCTTCTACTTCAGAATCAGTCATTTTTAGATAACCTAATAGATTATGAATTCCTGTTAGACCATCTCTAATCATTCCTCTTTGGAAAGAGTTTGGATTACCGACTTCTAAGGTAATCGCTGGAATTTCTAGTTCATCTGCCGTTCCTCTCAACGTTCCATCACTCGGTGGATTGTGGACGATGATCTGTGCATTTTGTAGTAGCGCCATTTCTCGTACAACCTCGTCGCTCATATCTGCACGAATGTAGTAAGAATTCATACGACCATTACTAGCTGTATGTAGATCGAGCAGATAATCAAACTGCTTAATTATTTTCTCCACTACTCTCCACGCATAAACTTGACTAACCGTACCATTTGGTTTGCCTGGCATAATATGATTCAAGTCTGTACCATCCAAAAATCTTCTTTTCTTTCTAAGGTAAGATGGGACGTTTAAGACAGGAATACCTACGATCGTTCCTCTGAGTTTGGTAACATCCAATTCTTTAAATACGCGCTGAATAACTGGAATACCGTTTAGCTCATTGCCATGTACCGCAGCGGTTATCCCGACGGTTTTTCCTGATTTCTTTCCTCTGGCCACGATGATCGGAATTAAGACGGGAAGTCCCATTCCATCCTTTACGATTTCTAACCAAAATCTGGAGATTTTTCCCTTAGGTACTTTGCTAAGGGTTAATTCCTTGACCAACTTGCTATTATCATTCTGAAATTCTGTCATGGGTTTCTATTTATTTTCTACGCGCTAAAAAAAACTGCCAGATCAAATCAATCGCCTCTTCCACCAGTGGCAGCCCTTGTTGTTTTGCAACCTGTGGTAATCCACCAATACTGGTGGTATTAATTTCTGACAAAACCCGATGGCCATTGTCTCCGACCAATGTATCTACTCCATACATCGCAATCCCCATTTTTGATAAAACAGGATCAATTGCCGCCACAATTTTTTGCTCTACTTGATCTACCTCAGAAGTTACAGACTTGCCGCCCATTGCGACATTACATAACCAAGAATTCTTAGGCGGCAATCTTAAAGAAGCCCCCATGACTTTTCCATTCACAACAATGATACGCTTGTCTCCTTGAGCAACATTTTTCAGAAACTTAACTCCTAAATATTCAATCTCATCGTCTGGTAAATTTTCAATAAAAGTATCAAAGGATATGATCTCTTTTCCTAGCGATACTTCGTCTCCTGTTATTTTTACAATCCCTTTTCCGCCGTATTCTCGAAACGGTTTTAGGACGATTGGAAATTGAGATTTAAAGTCGATAATATCTGACTTG
>CALGJS010000246.1 GCA_937927835.1 uncultured Saprospiraceae bacterium
GTTTGTCTTCCATTACCACTGCTTTAATGGTTGGATTAACTTTGATCTTTTTTACCAAACTTTTCTATTATTTGCCTAGCGCAGTCTTGGCTGCTATTATTATTTTTGCCATTAGAAATTTATTTGACTTAAAGGAAATGAGGCGGTTGTGGAAATCACATAAAACGGATTTTTCGATGATGGCTGTTACCTTTTGGATAACGGTATTCTTTGGAATTGAAAAAGGCGTATTGGCTGGGGTTGGATTATCGCTTTTGATTTTTATTTACCGAAGCTCTCGTCCGCATATGGTACGATTGGGACGGTTACCTGATACTGCTGTTTATAGAAATATTGAAAGATTTGAGGACGCTACTTGCCCAGAAGATGTCTTAATAGTTCGAGTAGACAACCAGTTATTTTTTGCGAATATATTGTTCTTTCAAGAAACCATTCAACGGTATAGCTCAAAAAGACCAGATCTCAGATTAGTTGTTTTAGATGGTTCAGGTATCCACAATATTGATAGCACAGGAATCAGTGTATTAAAGCAATTATTTCAATATTTTAAAAAACGTGATATTCATTTTGTGATAACCGGAGCGATCGGACCGGTTCGAGATATTATCAGCAGTTCTGAATTATTACCTTTGATGGGGCAACAATCTTTCTTTTTAGAAATTCATGATGCCATGCAGTATCACAACGCGATTCCTAAAGATGATGAAGGTTCAGGATGGTCGGAAGATGCAGTTCAGGCGAATTTTTAGGAAGGTTTAGCCATGATCCATTTACAAACAAACCAAAGCGGAGAATTATCTAGATTGGTTGGAAACAAGAATTTCGGAATAGAAATAAAAACCTAAATCAGCCCCTCAATCGCCCGTCTATTCGCCATAACCGTTTCATAACCACTATACAGCGTAATCAAAACCGTCCAAACGATCATAGAGAAGATAATCACACTAATCGCTGTACTTCCAATGATCCCATTCAGAGGTTCTTGAAAGATAAGTAGGTTATAGATGATAAAGAGCACGATAGACTGAGTAAATGTCTTTACCTTGCCCGAATAGCGTGCAGCTAAGGTTACTTTATCCCGAAATAGCAAAATCAAACGGATCACCGTCAAAGAAATCTCTCGGACAGCAATTAAGATCGTAAATACAAAAGGGATGATACTATGGTAAGAGAAAATACACAACACCATGATAATCAGTATTTTATCGGCAATCGGGTCAGTAATTTTACCAAATTTAGAAACGGTATTCCAGCGTCTTGCCAGATAACCATCTAAAAAATCGGTAAAAGAAGCGGCCATAAAGAACAAAAGAGAGATCGTAAGCGGAAATGGCTTCAAGGTAAGCGCAAAATAGCCACACAGCAACGCTAGTGGAATTCTAATTAAGGTCAGGAAATTCGGCAATTGCCGTTTGATCTCAGTCATATGCCAGGATACTTATACAATTTAATGGAGCCTGCGAAGTTTTTTAGTAGGAATTCCTACTTATAACAACGGCAAGATACAAAAGTTATGGTGAATCTGCCTTAAATTAACCTTAAACCTATATAAGATTATATTAAGCAGTTTTTCCTGATCCTCCTTTAAATTGTTGGTCTTTATTTCGGAATAATACATTAAAAGAGGTCAAACTGCCGTAAATCCGCGTAATATATTGCTGAAGGTTAACTTTTTCTTCATCACTTAGTTTACTACTATTGATTCGTTGTTCCATCACCCGTAATCGATCACGAACCATCACAATTTTGTGAAAAAAGGCATCAATTGGAAGTTCTTTGGACTTTAAATCCGAATTTCCAGGCTTAAGAATCATCGTTCCATTGGTCCATTTATCACCCATTTCTACCGTATCAGCACTACCTAACCAAGTATTTAGGATGTTTTTTAGTGCCTCCTCTGCTGCAGAAAATGAAACAGCTTCTTCTGTTTCTATGGCTTCAATGATGTCCATATTCTGATAATTTCGCCCTACTTCTTTGATTCCATCATTCACAAAACAGATTTCATAAGCTACCGGATAGATTCCAATAACCACACCGACTCCAAAACTGGGGTGATTAACACGAGAACCTATTCCTAAAGATTTTATCATTGTACTTTCCATTATAGTGTTTTTTTCTTTTTCTACGGAAAAAGTCGCCTCTCGGTTTCGATTTTCTATTCTAGAAAAAACATATAAAAATTCACGCCCGATATCTCGGCCTCGTTCTTCATACTTTGAAGCAGCGATCGGAGTATCATCAAATGCCTTTGGATCGTTGAATGGAAGGGCTATCCGAAAATCACATCCAGGGACTATTGGGCAACCTTGATCGGCTGAAGTGCAAACCATTATGGCCGCAAAATCACTGGTTGGGTTTGGTGGATCATCATAGCATTTTGAAAAAGCAGCATAAGGAGTCATCTCTTCATTCCAACGCACTTGATAAACTGGATTTTCCGCGTTAGGGTCTTCTGCTGAAATGGAAAAACCTAAAACTTGTAATGCTTTTACTGCTCGTGGATTAAACGCCGTAATGGCCGTTCCACCTGAAAAGGTTTCTACTTCCGGATGTCCGAAATAAGCTGCTGCGACACTAATCCAAAGTTGTCCCATATGACTACGTCGAGAATTATGTGTACAGATAACCGTAGCTTTTGGTTTCTGACCATCTTTGTATTTATTAGAAAAATAGGTTGTTATTTTATCTAGTTGTTCCTTTCGTTCCGATGAAATTTGATCAAACTCTGTACTGAGTTGGCCACATAAGTTGTTTAGTGGAGGAAAGATTGCAAGTGAATTCATATTGATAATATAGTTTAATTCGAGCGTCTGGAAATCAGCGAAAATCGATGCATTAATTTTGAAAAATAAGTACTTGGACAAAAATGATTTGTCATAACTTATAGCTTATTTTGTCCACGTACTTAAAATAGGCCATCTCAAAGTAATCTGATATAGAATGACGTAACAGAAAACCGTTTTATTCAAACCGGAAAAATAACTAGAATTATCTTATTAAGAAAGGTTTGACATAGCAAACCCTCCCGGCAGTAACTGCCTGGCTCCTAGCCAATACTTTGAGGAAAGACAAAGCAGTGGCCATCCAGTCCCGACCGCTGATCCCGAGACACTAAGAAAGAAAACTAGTATTTTTTTACAAACGTCTTTGCTGCAATCTGAAAATAGTTCAAAATGCTACTAGTCCTTACTTAGATACTTGACATTTCGAAATTCCATAAAACTTTTTAATCTTTTTTAAAATAATATACTATTTCATTAAGTTATGATGTCTGTAGAGTTTATTAGGTGAAAGTGAAAACGTTTTTTAATTTTGTTTTTATATGAAAAAAATCTTTTTCTTCTTTCTATGCTCTATGATTGGAGTATGTATCTCTATAACAGCACAATCTCCGTATCATCTTAATTGGAAAAAGGAGATACCTTATGTTTCTACAGCGGTAGCATTAAATGTATCAGGTGCTTATTTGGCCACTCAGTTAGATATATTGACCCCTTTAGAAATTGCTACTTTAAAAGCTCAAAATGTCAATTCCTTTGATCGCTTTGCGACTAAAAATTATTCAACAGGTTTTGCTCAAGCTAGTAATGTACTTGAAATTACTACCCAGTTAGCACCTATTTTATTTTTGACAGGTGAGAAAACTCGGAAACATTTTGGTCAGATTATGATCTTGTATTTAGAAGCTTCCTTTATTAATACTGGGGTGACGATTATTTCGAAAATGACGTTTCGTCGGACTCGACCATTTGTGTATAATCCGAATGTTGCTATTGAGGATAAATTGACTCGGACGGCACGAACTTCTTTAATATCTGGCCATACCTCTACGGCAGCAGTTGGTTCTTTTTTTGCCGCTAAAGTTTTCTCAGATTTTTGTTCAGACAGTAAATGGAAACCAGTCGTTTGGGGAGCTGCAGCGGTGATCCCGGGCGTGATGGGATACTTTAGAGTGGCAGCAGGAAAGCATTATCCGACCGATGTTATTGCGGGATATTTGGTAGGAGGAACGATCGGATTTTTAGTCCCTCATTTACATCGTAAAAATAAAAACAAAGACGCGAAGGTTAGTTTTGATCTAGGGTTTAATTCCGCAAGAATGGTTTATCGATTTGGAAGATAGGGAAGTGCTTGTTTTAAGAACGAGCTTGAAAGGCATCTAACAAGTTACTCAAATATTGTTTGCTGGTTTCTTTTTGGTACCCACCTAATTGTAAAACTGTTTTGTCAATAATATTAATATCGAAAATTTCATATCGAAATTGGTGGGAGCGTCCGGAAGTCAAATCTTCTCGTTGGGCAGTCAACAATTTTAATTCCGATGAAGAAATATTGTTGTAATTTCCAATGTCTACGTAACGATTCATTCGTTTCTCGGTAGCGATTAATGCATTGGTGAGAATAGAAAGATCTGCTGCGGCATCTGCTAGAATACTTCGTTGTAAGTTGATTCCTTCGATGGCTTGTTTTCTTTCTCTTTTGATTTGATGATCTTCTTTGTCAATAGAATAATAATCTTCATCAATATCTCGATTAAAAAGTTTGACCGTTTGTAAATGCACTTCTGTAAGTGCTTTCATCGGCTCGATGATATTAATAAATTTTTTAGTCAACACTCGATAATAGGCACGTTCTCCAGCTAGTGATTTTTTATCAGGATTTTTTTGATTGGTTAAAAATAGGCGACTGAATCGACTGACCACCTTATGTTGAATAGCTCGAGTTTCACTTAAGAGTTTAGAAAAACTAGTTGCTTTTTTTTGAAAGGATTGCAAGCTATCCAATATCTGATCCAGGGATTCTCTAGAATTCTTAAAACGTTTGTCATGAATATTTTCCTCAAAGATGTTTTCTTCTTCCGGAAAATTTTGAGGTGTCTCTTTACCAGTATCCTTCCGTGTTGGTTCATTGCCATTGGATTCGAAAAAGTCTTCGTATGGATTTTCTGGTGCCATTTTTTAGATTAATATTTGGTCTTCTTTTTTAACAAATGAGGAATTGATTTAGTTTCTATTTTGATGTTGAGGTAGATAGGAACTCAAATTATCCACTAATTTCTCCAGGAACACGCAATTTTTTTCTACCCTCTAAATATAGATTCAAACCAGCCATCGCTGCAATCATCGCTCCTTTTTTGGCATCGTCTTCCATTGCTTCTTTGGTGAAATATTGTTTGACAAAATGCGTATCAAAATTACCGCTAGTAAATGCAGGATGTTTCATCACAAAAGAACCAAATGGTAGGGTTGTTTCAATTCCTTCAATTCGATAGTCTGCAATGGCCTTTATCATATTGGAGATCGCCGCATCTCTAGTTGCCCCATAGGTAATCAATTTAGCAATCATCGGATCATAGTAAATCGGAATTTCCATTCCTTCTTCATACCCATCATCCACTCGGATATTATTTCCTGTCGGTTTCTGATAAACGGATAGTTCCCCGACACTTGGTAGAAAATTATTGGCTGGATCTTCGGCATAAACTCTAAGTTCTAGGGCATGTCCTTTAATCGTTAAATCTTCTTGTTTATAACGAAGCTTTTCTCCACGAGCAACTCGGATTTGTTCTTCTACTAGATCCACCCCAGTAATTAATTCTGTCACTGGATGTTCCACTTGCAATCGCGTATTCATTTCAAGGAAATAGTAGTTTTGTTTTTCATCCAATAGAAATTCAACTGTTCCTGCTCCTACATAATCACAAGCCTGTGCTACTCGGCAAGCATCCGCTCCCATTCGTGCACGCAATTCTGGCGTAAGTACTACGGAAGGAGCTTCTTCAACTACTTTTTGGTGTCGACGTTGAATACTACATTCTCGTTCAAAAAGATGAACCGTATTTCCATGTTTATCAGATAAAACTTGAATTTCGATATGTCTTGGAGAACCAACATATTTTTCAATAAAAACAGATCCATCACCAAAAGCCGAGAGTGCTTCAGAAATCGCTCTTTCCATCTGAGATTTTAATTCTTCCCGATTTTCAACAACCCGCATTCCTTTTCCACCTCCTCCAGCAGAAGCTTTAATTAGAATTGGATAGCCGATTTGATCGGCAATCTCTTTGGCTTTTTCCGTATCGGTAATAGCTTTGTCAATTCCCGGAACCATCGGAATATTATATGCTTTAACTGCATCTTTGGCAGCGAGCTTGCTACCCATCACTTCAATTGCATGAACATTAGGACCAATAAAACTAATCCCGGCTGTTTCTACCTTTTGAGCAAATTCTGAATTCTCACTCAAAAAACCATAACCAGGGTGAATGCCTTCCGTTCCAGTTGCTTTGGCCGCGTCAATAATCTTGTCCATGACTAAGTAAGATTGGTTCGAAGGAGCAGGACCTAAACAAACTGCCTGATCTGCGAATCTTACATGAGGTGCATGGCGATCGGCCTCTGAATAAACGGCTACGGTTTGTATGCCCATTCTACGGGCAGTACGCATGATACGTAATGCTATTTCTCCTCGATTGGCAACTAATATTTTCTTCATTAATATATATTTTGAGTGACTTCACCACCCAGATTGAAATATTGATTATTATCTTAAGTTTCTTTCGTTTCATAAAAAAAGACCTAAAAGCTATCGGCGAAGTTAGGAAATTTAGAGGTATTATATAGGTAGAAGGCATCAAAATCTGGTTAGAAGTTGCTTTTGAAGGTTTAAGTGTAGAATAGAGATTTAAGGGAAGTGATGTTTATGGATTGTATTTGCTTTAAACGAGAAGACCCAATCACTTTTCCAAGGAAACAAAAATAATAGCGTTTGTTTACAGCTCCAGCTGTAGAAACAGCTTTATAAGCAAAAATAAGATTTAAGAAATACTACGAATGGAAAGGTGGATGACCTGTGTTTTTTGGATATATAAGAAGGTTGCCCAACGAAAGGTAGATTTGATAAAGGGCGTATCTACAGCAGGAGCTGTAAACTAACAACTTGGTTTTTGGTTGGTGGTTTTGAAGATTGGAGAGAGCGTTTACAGCTTTGTTTAGATGTTATTTGAGAAAATCCTTACTGCACGCCGGTCTTCATTCCTTTTTTGGTTCTTTTCCAATTATTATTCACCATTTTTAAGATTAATAAACCAAGTCCATTCATGCTATGAGGACTATTGGCTAAGATGATCACTCCGGTGTTACTTTCTGATACAAATCCCATAAAGCTTCGGTATCCGGTGGTGCTACCAGCGTGCATGACCACATCATAATAGTTCTTATTGGTAATAATATGCCATCCGTTTCCACCAAAAATATGTTTAGCCATATCTGTTTTGACGAACGGTTGTTGATTGTGCGCCAAGACGGGTCCGAGTTGATGGGTTTTATTTTTAAGACTTGCTCTCATATATTTTAATAAATCATCCATGGAAGACTTAATCCCTTCGCTTCCTGCGAAAGAACGCATCTGCCAAGGTGGAGTAGGCTGACCTCCAAGACTATGTCCTTTGACTATTTTGTTCCGGTTTTCGGTCGTAAAATCATGGACACCCGATTGGGTCATTTCGCAAGGATTGAATATATATTTCTGTAAAAGTTGTTCATAGGTTTTATCAGTTACCAATTCTAGGATCACTTCTAGAATGGCATAGTTTGTATGGCTATATTTGTATTCTTTTTTTTGATTTTTCTTATAGGACTTATAATCCTTTTTGATAGCATGAAAATCTACGTCAGCGAAGTAGGTAAGCAAATCATTTTTGGTATAATGTCCAAATGGATTGGTTGGGTCTTTTTCTTTTAGGCCAATACCTATTGGTAATCGAGGTAAGCCAGTAGTATGTTGCACTAGGTCAAGTACAGTGATTGTATTGGCAGTTGGATTTTTAAATTGATCTGGCAAATAATAATTGATAGAAGAGTCCGGTTGCACTTTTCCTTCATTCATCAAAATGCCAGAAATTAATGCGGTAAAAGATTTGGTCAATCCTCCAATTTCGAAAATCTCGTCTGATTGAGGAGCCTTGCGCTGATTTTTAGAAGTATGACCGTAAGAATAGACAAAAGAAGTATCTCCTAATTGAACACCAATCAAATAAGCCGGAGTATTTCTAAAGCTAATATCGGTATCATAGTAAATAATTTTACCAATTTCTTTCTCTAATTGTTCACCTACTTGGCCTGTCAAAGAAAAAGATAGCAATCCGAGGAGCAGTGTGAGATAAGTGTTTCGGTTCATATCTCAAAGATAGGAATTGTGAAGGATTAAGGCAAGGTTTTAGCTAAGGTATCATAAGGCTTTTCCATAGTCCATTTGACATCATATTCGGGTACCAGTGCCAGTGGAACTATTTTCCTAATAAACAATTAGGTAAAAAAATTAAGCGCAAGCGCAACTTCAAATACAAAATCAAACACATCCATCGTAATTTTTTGACAAGTTACCTTGGCTGTAATTTTGTAGACTGTCTTTTGTGGTAGAATTATTTCTATTTAAAAGGGATTGTACCTAATTTTTTTGCTTTTGCTTTTGGGCATGAAGTTTACTTGCCTTTATTAAGATTGGTTCCTTTCATAGCATCTGCAACGTGTACATCCATCGCTCGATGCGCAATTGGGGTAGTATATTCGTTCAGATCCGCCATTGCCTTATTGATGAGATCCTTGTCTTCACCGTTGATGGTATTTTTCAAGGTAACAGCAAGTTGAAGGGTTTTATTCTTTTCTTCGTCAGAAAGGATATGATCGTTTTGTTCTAAAAATTTTTGGGTAGCGTGCACCACATTATTGGCTTCGTTGCGAGCCTCTAGAAGGGAACGAATCTTAAGATCTGCTTCCGCATTGTTAATACTATCCATCAACATCTTAGCCATATCCTCTTCGCTAATTCCGTATTGGGATCTGATTTCAATTTCTTGTTCGACGCCAGATCTTAATTCCTTGGCGGTAACCCTCAAGATACCATCTGCATCAATAGCAAAAATGATTTCTATCTTAGGAAGTCCAGCAGGCATTGGAGGAATACCATTTAGGACAAACTCACTTAATTTCCTATTATCCGCAATTTGATCTCGTTCGCCTTGGTAGACGGCTACCTTTAGATTTACTTGGCCATCCACAGAAGTGGTATATTGACGAGCTGCTCGAGAAGGTACTTTTGAATTTCTAGGGATAATCGCATCCATCAATCCACCGACTGTTTCGATACCGAGGGAGAGTGGTGTGATATCTAGGAGCAACATTCCTTTTTGGTTTCCTGCTAAAATATCTGCTTGAATCGCTGCACCGAGTGCCACTACTTCATCAGGATTAAGGCTATCAAAAAGCGGTTGATCAAAGAAGGTGCTAACGGAGGTTTTGATATGAGGAATTCGTGTACTTCCCCCCACCATGACTACATGTTGAATATCGGCGACTCTTTTCCCTGCATCTTTTAATGCCGTTTTACAACTATCTAAAGTTCGACGGACTAATGGCTCTATTAAATTATCAAAAACTTCTCTTGCTATTTGGCAATTCATACCATCGTATTGCTCTTTAAATAACAAATCAGTAGATAATACCTTTTTAGCTTTTTCTGCTAAAAGTCGTAATTCTTGTCCTTTATTCTTATTCTGAACAAATGATTGCGTATCTCTTCCATTGATTTTTAACCAATAATCAATTAATAATCGATCGATATCATCACCACCTAAGAAAGTATCCCCATTGGTAGATAATACCTCAAAGATGCCATCATGAATCTGTAAAATAGAAATATCAAAGGTTCCACCTCCTAAATCATAGACGGCAATGAGCTTAGATTCTTCTTCCGCCAGACCAATACCGTATGCTAAACTAGCTGCAGTAGGTTCATTGACAATTCTCAAAACATCCAATCCTGCTAGCTTCCCTGCATCTCGGGTAGCTTGTCGTTGAGCATCATTGAAATATGCAGGAACGGTGATAACCGCTTTGCTAACCGTTTGATTTAGCTCTTTTTCGACTCTTGTTTTTAAAGAAGACAGGATATTGGCAGATAATTCGACTGGCGTATAAAATTTGTCTTCTACTCTGATTTTTACCAAGCTTTCAGTATCATCATCAATGATTTCATATCCTAGATATTCGGATACGGTAGAAAGGTCATTATAGGATTTGCCCATTAATCGTTTAACGGAATAGATGGTATTGGCTGGATCGGTACGAAGCTTTTCTTTGGCATCATTGCCCACTAGTTTTTCTCCATTTGGTAAAAAATGGATGATACTGGGAACCAGGGTATGCTTATTATTTTGCCCTTTTATGGCGGTAGGGGTGCCTTCTTTCATAAAAGCCACTAGGCTATTGGTAGTCCCTAAATCGATTCCGACAATCAATGTCTCTTCTTTTTTTGCGGTCCCGTCTTTTAAATTGATCGAAATCTTTGCCATAAGTCTTGTCGAGGTGTTAACAATACAAGGTAAATAACCTTTTCAATTTTGAAAAATATCTACTTGTAGTATTGAAGAACAAATATAGTGGTAATTTTATTCTTTACTTTGAAATCTTAAGGATAAATTGCTATCTATATTCGTTAAAGTGTTTACCCTTAATGAATATATAACGATATAGCATCTTCAAGACAATTTTTTACTATGAAACGACTGATTCTCAAAAAACCAGTTAAACTTCTTGTTTTACTTGCCGGCTTCTTTATAACCAATGCATTAATAGCTGAATTTATTGGTGTGAAGATATTTGCCTTCGAAGATACAATTGGAATTAATCCTTTTAATTGGAATCTTTTTGGTCATCAAAGTTCATTGATGTTATCAGCTGGGGTATTAATTTGGCCTGTCGTTTTTATTTCGACGGATATAGTTAACGAGTATTTTGGTAAAAAGGTTGTTAAAAAATTGTCCTATCTGACTGCAGGCTTAATATCCTATGCGTTTTTAGTGATAATCGGTTCGATTTATTTGGCACCGGCTGATTTTTGGATTGGAGATTTTGCTGATCAAGGAGTTCCAGATATGCAAAAGGCATACGCCACAATCTTTGGACAAGGGTCTTGGATTATTGTGGCTTCTATTTTAGCTTTTCTAATTGGTCAAGTGTTAGATGCCATGATTTTTGAAAAACTTCGGAAAGCGACTGGAGAGAAGATGATCTGGTTAAGAGCGACCGGTTCTACGCTGATCTCTCAGTTCTTTGATAGCTTTATCGTTCTTTATGTAGCCTTTGTTCTTGGTCCGCCTCAATGGGAAATGAGTCTCTTTTTGGCAGTAGGTACGGTTAATTATTCTTATAAATTCATAGTAGCGATTCTCCTTACTCCTTTTATTTACTTGACACGGCGATTAATTGACAAATATTTAGGAGAAAAATTATCGAAAAAGCTTAGAAGAGAGGCGTTAAGTGAGTAATGGTTAAGGTAATACTTTAATTGATTGTTACGAGTCTGGAGTTAAATTTCTATTCAATAAAAAAAAGACTTTGGAAGAGGCTCCTTGCTGCTGGCTAGGGTGTTCAATCTACGCTACAAAAGGGAAAAGATTTCTTGTGTATTTTTTCGAAAAAAATGTATAAAAAAATACTGCGACCACTCTGTGGTCGTTCGTTTAACGCTAACTATGTTAGCTAATATACTGTGACCGCTCTGCGGTCATTTTCCCTGTTAAAGTTATGACCGCAGAGCGGTCACAGTATATTAGCCAAGGTTTGGCGTCGGAAGTTTCGACCACAGCGTGGTCGCAGTATTTCGTAAAAAGTGCAGAAGTTTTTTTGTTAATTGAACATCCTAGCTTCTGGCTATTTGCTCCCTTCAATCGCTATACAAGAGGGCAAATAGCCAAAAAACTCCTATGTCAATAGAAAGATATGGTTAATTATACTATTTCAATTGTTTTCAACCCATGATGCGTATCATTTACTTAACTTGATAGTTTGCTCGGATTCCTTTGACGATTTTACGCTGTGTACGTGTGGTGATGGTAATCTTGCCTTGCACCAGCCATTTCCCATCTTCGTTTAGTTTTCCCTCCATACAGCCTTCTAAGACCGGATAATAACCACCGTCTCTCGAATAAGCCAAGGTTGCAAAAACCATATCTGCTTTTTCTAAGTCTTCGCCTTCCATATGAAAACTAGTTTTTCTTGCTGGTATTGAAAAGTATAATTTTTCAGAAAATTCATCATCGGCAATATTTGGATTGTCTTGATACTTTCTATCCATGATAAAGACCATTTTATCCCCTGATTCTACCAATGCGGAATTAAGGGTTTCGTTATAGTACTCGATTTTAATACTGCTATTATTTTTAATGGTAAAAGAACAATCCATTTTAGGCTGGCAAGTTTCAGACAAGACTAATTCGGCTCCTTCTAGATTGCAGCTAAAACTGGTAACTGGCGGCTTAGTTTTACAGGCGAAAAGGGTTAAAGTAAAACTATAGATGAGAAAGGCTAATATTCTATTCATCAGGCAATTTTTAAGTGATTATGCTTTTTTATAAAAGTAGTAAAAGTATGAGCTTAGTCCACTAAGGTACGAAGACATAAAGAAAATAAGACGATTGGCTAGTTTTGAGGTTTGAAATGCAAATGCAATCTCAAAAGCAAGCGCAATTGTGTAATAGACAAAATCTATCTCTTATCTAGGCTAGATTTATTGATCAATCAACCCATCCGACGTTGTAACAAAAGAAAATCAGCAATCACCAACGCCGCCATCGCCTCTACAATTGGTACCGCTCTCGGCACCACACAAGGATCATGTCGTCCTCGTCCGCTAACGGTCGTAGCCTCTCCGCTCGTATCAACACTTTGTTGCTCCGGAATAATGGTGGCTACTGGCTTAAAGGCCGTTCGAAAATAGATATCCATTCCGTTCGAGATGCCGCCTTGGATACCACCGCTAAAGTTGGTCGAGGTGGTTATTTTTCCATCTTTATTTTCAAAAATATCATTGTGCTCAGAACCACGCATCGTGACGCCCTCAAAACCACTTCCATATTCAAACCCTTTACAAGCATTGATTCCCAACATCGCATTTCCTAGTGCGGCATGCAATTTATCAAATACAGGCTCACCCAGTCCAATCGGACAGCCTTGGATAACCGCGGAAACTACGCCTCCGATAGTATCGCCTTGTTTTTTGATGGTTTTGATTAAGTCAATCATCTGATCAGCTATAGCAAGATCAGGACAACGAATCGGTGTATTTTCGATTTGACTTAAGTCTAATTTTTTATAATCAGCAGAACATTTTAAATTTCCCACTTGACTGACATATCCGGTTATCTTTATTCCTTGTTCTTTTAAAAACAATTTTGCGACTGCTCCAGCAGCAACTCTTGCCGCTGTTTCTCTCGCCGAACTCCTTCCACCTCCACGATAATCTCGGAGTCCATACTTTTTTTGATAGGTGAAATCTGCATGAGAAGGACGGAATTTTTCCGCAATATGGGAATAATCCTTGGAGCGAGCATCCTTATTCTTGATCAACATCATCAACGGAGTACCCGTCGATTTTCCTTCAAAAACACCACTAAGAATCTCCATTTGATCCGCCTCTTTGCGTTGCGTAACAATTGCGGATTGACCAGGACGACGACGCGCCAACTCTTCTTGAATAAAGGCTTCATCAATCTCCAAACCGGGAGGACAACCATCAATCGTCACGCCAATGGCTTTCCCATGGGATTCTCCAAAAGTCGTTATCTTAAATATTTGTCCAAAACTATTCATGGTATTAATTTCTAGGTTTTTGAATATTCTTAGTTGTCTATTCCTTCGTCGTGCTTTGCCTGCGCAAATTCGGAAGGAAAATTAAAAATTCCTCGATTATTTATTTCGAGGAAGCTTATTCTCCCAATCAAATTGTTAATCAAAAAGTTGCATTTGTTACTTGAATGTAAGAACTTTTAACTGGAGTTGATTTCAAATTAGAGGCCTTCATAATCATCGAAAACCAACTATTTAAACGGCAAGTTAATAATATCCGTCCTTTGGGGGAACTCAAATGCGAAAATATTGTTTACCAAAGGTAAAAAGAGGAACTTTGAAACTTGAAATACACTTGAGCAGATTTTCCAAAGAAAAAATTCTTTGTGGCTTTGTGTCTTCGTGGCAATTTATTTTGTCCTACACTTTTAGAAAAGAAATAAATGCAACTCGTACCGAAAGACTTTTACGAAAAATTAGAATTTGATAAAATCGTCCAACTTTTGCTCCGACATGGAATGGGGCAACCGGGGATTGATCGATTGAAAGCCCTAGAACCTGTGACCGATTTGGTTTCTATTGACCGATGGTTAAAGGAAACAGCGGAGTTTAGAGCGTCGATGGAGGAGAAGACCAACTTTCCGATGACGACCTATACCGATATTTCGGAATACCTTCAACATTTAGAGGTTATTGATTATGTGATGCCGATCGAAGCCTTGCAAGAAATCAACGTGATCATTGTTTCTATTCATCAGATTAAAAAATACTTTAGTTTCGCACGCCGCGAATCCTTTCCTCAGCTTAGTCTACTCATTAAAGATTTAATTTTCGATGAAGAATTGATCAAGTCTATCACCTCTGTCATTGATGAAAATGGCGAAATTAGACCAAATGCTTCTCCAGATTTACAGAAGATTCGTAAAATGATTAATTCTAAAAATATAGAATTAGATAAACGTTTTCGAAAATTAGTTACTGAATTCAGACAAAAAGGTTGGTTGACAGAAAGTGCAGAGAGTATCCGTAACGGTCGTCGTGTACTTAGTGTACCTGCAGAACATAAGCGAAAGATTCGTGGTATTATCCACGATGAATCGGCAACTGGAAAAACAACTTTTATAGAACCAGAGGTGATCATTGCCATTAACAATGATATTTTTGATTTAGAAAAAGAAGAACAACG
>CALGJS010000247.1 GCA_937927835.1 uncultured Saprospiraceae bacterium
AAAGACGGTAATTTGATAGCGGCAATGCTGATTTCCGTTTACTTCCTCCTGACACTTTAGAAGTGATAGTTGATGTAAACCAGATTCAAATACATTCGTTTTTAGTAAGTGATCAGGATTAGGTTTTCCGGGTAATGTTAACTTTGAAATCCGACTATTTAATCGGATGGGTTCCTGACTGTGTGTACTAAAAACGAATAACCAAAATAAACTTACGAAAAGAAGTTTAGGCATTTGTTTTAATTTTTAAAGCTTTAATTTTGCCTTTTAAAATAGACAATCGTATTTTTTATAAAAATAAGTGAATAATATCAGTCATACAACGAAGAATATCATTTTTTTAGTAAAAAGAATACAAATAATGTTATTTTATTTTAATAATTCGTTTGCCTCGGTATTGTTGGTCCGGACTGATAATATTTAAAAAATAAACACCAGCAGGAAAGTCACTCATGTCAATGGTCAATTGTTCCGTGCCAAGCGCTGGAATTTGATGGTAAACTTCCTGTCCAATCGTATTCCTTAAACTTAAAGCATAACCCGGATCGAGTATTTGCAAGTCCAATAAGTGTAATAAATTTTTAGTCGGATTTGGTTGGATACGAATATTTGGATTCGTCAAGGTTTGGGTGTTGACGACTCCAGCAATAATCGTTTGGGTATGGGTAGAAACACAACCGAACAAGTCGATGATTTCTAATTCCAATTCATAACTTCCATTTTGATCTATTAGAAGACTTAAAGTATTGATGTTATTAAGATAATTGCCATCAAGCGTCCACCGAATACTTTGAATTTGATCTTGCGCAGGTTCTGAAATTTGGATAGTCTGTACTTCATTGAGCGGAATATTATTGGGTGCCTCAAAATAAGCGAGATGATAGACCGCATCGACAAACATCATAAAAGTAGTGTCTCCAAATTCGTTACTTGCGTTTCCAGTTACTTGATAAGATCCAGGCGTTTCGTATCGATGATTAAACGTTGAACCTACGCCCCAATCACCATCACCAAAAAACCAAGTAATGGCATCGGTATTGGGAGAATTGAGGGAAAAGTCAAAACCATTTTCGCAGTCAGCTCTTTCTATAATCGGATCAATCACTGGTTGGGTCACACAACCCCATTCGACTTCAAATCCAGGACGAGTACCACTATTGTCTGACTCCCATTCGAAGAGAATACGAGTACCGGTAACAAAAAGTTCAAGACCTGTATACGTACCTGCATAAGATGCTACCGGTTCAAATCCGATTCCGTTATCAGCGTAGATGGTTAAAAAATCAAAGATGTTTTCGGTTTCAAAAAAGTTAAATTTTATTTGATAAGCATGGGCATCGGGAGCGGCAATCGGGATACTAGAATATCCATAATTACTATAATTATTTAACGGTCCACCGTCATCTACAATAACACCTTCACAAGCTGTGGACAATTCAAGTTCTTCTTCTGACATAACGATAGCCTCGCAGACAAGGAACGCTGGATCATAATGAATGAGGTTTTCTACGGTACTACTGTCACAGCCTAAGTCATTGCAGACGATTAAAGTGACATCATAAATCCCAGGCTCGACAGACAATAGCAGGCCAGGAGTCGTTCCAATAACTTGATCGTCCAGCAACCACTGCCAACTATTTGGTAATTGAGTGCTTCGATCCTCTAATCGCACATGTTCGAAACAAGGATTGAAGTCAACCAATTCAAATGCCGCAACTGGCTCAGTGGCTTCAGAACACTCCCAAGAAATGTTAAACCCTTGATCTCGGAATTGAAAGTCTGTTTTCCAAATAAATTTTAATCTTCTTGCTGGAATAAGAATAGAGAAAGCACTTAGTGTTTCCGTAAAAGAATCGTAAAGCTCAAAGCCACTTCCTGTATCTGCATATATATGTAAAGTATCTCCAGCGAAAAAGACGATGTCAAACAAGTCAAAGTTAAGCTCAAAGACTCCAACATTGGGAGGGGATACAATCAGAGAAGCATTTACATTGTTTTCATAAAAACCTAGTCCTCCATCATCTAATATGCGCCCACTACATCTACTAGAAAATAATTGAGCATTGTTCTCCAGAATAATTTCTTCACATACTGGATTTGTGTCATCGTAGGTGATATAATCTGGAATCGTTAAGGTATCACAACCTGAATTATTACAAGTAATGAGTCCTAGATCATAGGTGCCGGGTTGGCCAAGATCAACGATGGGATGTTGTTGATTCGAAATGCTATCTCCGTCTAACAGCCAGGTCCATTGATTTGGGAAAAGAGTGGTGCTATCAATTAATTGTACAAAATTACTACAAGCAATTCTAGTAGTTCTAGAAAAATTTGAAATAGGTCTTTCATTGACAATGCAGGTCCATTCAATTTCAAATCCTGGATGATTGAAACTAAAAGACGCGGTTTCCCAAACAAATCGAATCCGACTTCCGGGAATCATTTCAATAAAGGAACTTATATATCCTGAGTATTCTTCGTAGAATTCAAACCCGTTACCATTATCGGTGTAAATTTTAAGATTGGCAGAAGGGGCATGTGTATAGAAAGAAATAAAATCAAGACGGTATCCTAACGCTCCAGGGGACTCAATTTCAAATACTGCATCTATATTGTTTTCATAGTTTCCAATTTCTCCTCCGTCATCGAATAGGAAACCTGTGCATAAATCGGTTTGTTCGTTTAAATTATTGGTCATAAGTATTTGGCGACATTCAGGAAGGATAGTATCTTGAGTTATAATATTTAATGTTTCACTGGTATCACAGCCTAATTGATTACAAGCGATTA
>CALGJS010000248.1 GCA_937927835.1 uncultured Saprospiraceae bacterium
GACTAAATTTTGCGAATCGAAATTTAGATTTTTAATAAAGAAATTTTTAATAAATTTTCAAGATAATACAGATATGTATAAAAGCTTAATCTCTAAAGAAAAAAAAATTGGCGTAATCGGACTAGGTTACGTAGGACTACCAATTGCATTGGAATTTGCTAAAGACTTTGACGTGATCGGGTTTGATATCAACAGCGAGCGAGTAAAACTGATGCAAAATGGTGCTGATCCATCTAAGGAACTAGATGGTTCTGCCTTTGAAAATAAAAGTATCCAGTTTACAGATGACCTTAATGTTTTAAAAGAAGCACACTTTTACATTGTCGCTGTTCCAACAGATATTGATGAACACCAAGTACCTAACCTTAATCCATTACTTGGAGCTTCCAAGACGGTAGGCCAAGTTATCAAAAAAGGAGATTATGTTGTTTTTGAAAGTACCGTTTACCCTGGATGTACCGAAGAAGATTGCGTACCTATTGTAGAAAAAATATCCAGTTTAAAAGCTGGGACTGACTTTAAATTTGGGTACTCACCAGAACGAATTGTTCCAGGAGACAAAGTACGTACCCTCACTACAATTCTTAAAATCGTTTCTGGTAACGATGCTGAGGCATTAGAAGAGATTAGCGAAGTTTATAATCATATCATCAAAGCAGGAATTCACAAAGCAGACTCTATTAAAGTAGCAGAGGCAGCTAAAGTAATCGAAAATACGCAGCGAGATCTTAATATTTCTCTGATGAACGAGTTGAGTATGATTTTCGACAAAATGAATATTGATACAAAAGCAGTTTTAGAAGCGGCTGGCACTAAATGGAATTTCCACCATTATCATCCTGGTTTGGTTGGTGGACATTGTATTAGTGTAGACCCATTTTATTTAATGCACAAAGCCAAGCAATTAGGACTAGATCCACAAGTGATTGCTGCTGGTAGACGGGTAAATGATAATATTCCTCATTTTATTGCAAAAAGGTTAGTAAAAACATTGATAGAGAATGGTAAAAACCCAGGCGAATGTAAAGTATTAGTTCTGGGAATTACTTTTAAGGAAAATGTCGCGGATATTCGCAACAGTAAGGTAGTGGATTTGGTTAAGGAGTTAATGGAATATTCTCTTAATGTTCATGTGGTTGATCCTGTGGCTAATCCTAATGAGGTGGCACATGAATACGGAATCACTTTATTGGATCAACCCTTAGGGAAATACGATGCAGTGATGGTAACAGTTGGTCATGAAGAATACCAAAAATTAGATTTAAATTATTTTAAGGAATTATCCAACGGTCCCGCTGTTCTTTTCGATATAAAAGGTATTTATGATAAAGACTCAATGGATGAAGTTACTTATTGGAGATTATAATTTTTAAGATTGAGAAAAATATAGAAATGACAATACAAGAAGCTGCTAGAAAAAAAATCCTTGTACTAGATGGTGCAATGGGAACCATGATTCAGGAATATCGCTTAGAAGAAAAAGATTATCGGAGCGAACGATTTGCTGATTTTCATAAAGACGTTCAAGGAAATAATGATTTATTATCAATTACGCAACCCCATGTAATCGAAGCGATCCATAAAGCTTACTTAGATGCTGGTTCGGATATCATCGAAACCAATACATTTAGTAGTACCACCATTGCTCAAGCAGATTATGATATGCAGGAGTTAGCCTATGAGATGAATCTAGAATCTGCTAAGATTGCTAAAAAAGCAGCTCAAGAATACACGCAAAAAAATCCAGACAAACCTCGTTTTGTGGCAGGTGCTTTTGGTCCGACCAACCGTACTGCTTCTATTTCTCCTGATGTTAATAATCCTGGTTATCGTGCCGTTACTTTTGACGAACTAGTGGAAGCCTATCACGAACAGGCACGAGGACTGATGGACGGAGGAGCGGACCTATTTTTAGTCGAAACTATTTTTGACACCCTCAATGCAAAGGCTGCTTTGTTTGCTATCGATCAACTTTTTGAGGAGCGTGGTGAAAAATTACCCATCATGATTTCGGGAACGATCACAGATGCGAGTGGACGTACCCTTTCTGGACAAACTGCAGAAGCGTTCTGGATTTCAATGAGCCATATCGATCTATTTTCCATTGGTTTTAATTGTGCTTTAGGGGCCAAAGAAATGCGACCACACATTGAGTCGCTTTCTAAAATTGCCAACTGTCATATCAGTGCGTATCCTAATGCTGGCCTACCTAACGAATTTGGTGAATATGACCAAGAGCCTAAAGAGATGCGAGATTATATTCGTGAATTTGCAGAAAGTAATTTTGTCAATATTATTGGTGGATGTTGTGGTACTACACCAGATCATATTCAAGCGATGGCAGAAGGAGTCGTTGGTGTTAAACCACGAAGTATTCCTGAGCCAAGTCCTTATACCCAACTAAGTGGTTTAGAACCGTTGGTGCTTCGCCCTGGAACTAATTTTGTCAATGTCGGTGAACGAACCAACGTTACCGGTTCACGTAAGTTTGCTCGGTTGATTAAGTCTGGAGATTTTGCAGAAGCAGTTTCTGTAGCACAACAACAAGTAGAAGGTGGCGCCCAGATCATTGATGTAAACATGGACGAAGGTCTGCTAGATTCTAAAAAGGCCATGGTGGATTTCCTTCACCTGATCATGTCTGAGCCAGATATTGCCAAATTGCCCATCATGATTGATTCTTCCAAATGGGAAGTTATTGAAGCCGGACTAAAATGTGTGCAAGGTAAATCAATTGTAAATTCCATCTCTATGAAGGAAGGTGTTGAGGCCTTTAAAAAGCAAGCAACGCTTGTTAAGCGTTATGGCGCAGCAGCAGTCGTCATGGCTTTTGATGAAGAAGGGCAAGCAGATACCATCGAACGAAAAGTAGAAATTTGTAAGCGAGCATATGATATTTTGGTCAATGAAGTTGGCTTCCGAGCCAGCGATATTATTTTTGATCCCAATATTTTTGCAGTAGCTACAGGAATAGAAGAACATAATGAATACGCCATTAATTTTATCGAAGCAACGCGACAAATTAAAGCGCTTTGTCCGGGAGCAAAAGTAAGTGGTGGGGTTAGTAATATTTCTTTTTCTTTTAGAGGAAATAATGCAGTAAGAGAAGCCATGCACTCCGCATTTTTATACCATGCTATTCAAGCTGGAATGGATATGGGTATCGTCAATGCTGGAATGGTAGAAATCTATGAAGACATTCCAAAAGAATTACTAAATTTAGTGGAAGACGTACTTTTTAATCGTAACGACAATGCGACGGAAGCCCTGACCGATTACGCAGAGCGAGTCAAAGGTGGAGGAAGAGTGGTACAAAAAGATTTGACTTGGAGAGAAGGAACCTTACAAGAAAGAATTACGCATTCACTCGTCAGAGGTATTACGGAATTTATTGAAGAAGATGCAGAAGAAGCTAGACTCGCTGCAGAAGCTCCTATCCATGTCATTGAGAGAGATTTGATGACTGGGATGAATGTCGTTGGTGATTTATTTGGTGCTGGAAAAATGTTTTTACCGCAGGTGGTGAAAAGTGCTCGAGTGATGAAAAAAGCAGTGGCTCATTTAACACCATTTATTGAGGCGCAAAAAGAAAAAGGAGCCAGCAGTTCTAAAGGAAAAATACTGATGGCGACGGTAAAAGGTGATGTACACGATATTGGTAAAAATATTGTCGGAGTCGTTTTGGGTTGTAATAATTTTGAAATTATAGACATGGGTGTAATGGTTTCCTGTGCACAGATTTTGAAAAAGGCTAGAGAAGAAAAAGTAGATATTATCGGACTGAGTGGGCTGATCACGCCTTCACTAGATGAGATGGTATATGTCGCTTCTGAAATGGAAAGAGAAGGATTTGATATTCCTTTATTGATCGGAGGAGCCACTACTTCTAAAACACACACGGCAGTAAAAATTGAACCAAAGTACCAGCGTGGTATCACCGTTCATGTGTTAGATGCATCCCGTTGTGTAGGAGTAGCGAGTAGTTTGTTGAGCAAAGAAGAAAATACAACAACCGATTACGTACAAGGAATTCGAGATGAATATGTGCGAGTTCGTGAACTTCGAGGTAATCGAAAATCAAATAAAAAATACCTGACACTTAACAAGTCTAGAGAACGAAAACTCAAGTTAGACTGGGGAAATTTTGCTCCTGTCAAACCTTCTTTCACAGGAATCAAAGTATTCGACGATTATTCTACTGAAGAACTGGCAGCGTATATTGACTGGACACCGTTTTTTAGTAGCTGGCAATTACGTGGTAAATATCCTGCTATTTTTGAAGATGAGGTGGTGGGCGTTGAAGCGAAAAAATTATTTAATGATGCGCAGAGTATTTTGCGTAGAATCATTGATGAAAATTGGTTGACCGCTAAAGGAGTGATCGGATTCTTTCCGGCTAATGCAATTAATGATGATGATATTGAATTATATGCCAACGATGAACGAGACGAAGTAAAAGCAGTGTTACGAAATCTTCGACAGCAACGTCAAAAAGCACCAGGGCAATCTAATTACTCTTTAACAGATTTTATTGCTCCTAAGGAATCAGGACTATCGGATTATATTGGTGCCTTTGCGGTTACAGCAGGTATTGGTATCGAAAAATGGGTCAAGAAGTACGAAGAAGAATTAGATGATTATAACGCGATCATGTTGAAAGCATTAGCGGATCGTTTAGCAGAAGCTTTCGCGGAAAGAATGCACCAACGAGTACGGAAAGAATTTTGGGGGTATGCAAAAGAGGAAGAATTAGATAATGAATCTATGGTCGCCGAAAAATACCAAGGTATTCGACCTGCACCAGGTTATCCCGCTTGTCCAGAACATACTGAGAAAGCGACTTTATTTGAAATACTGGAAGTAGAAGATAAAACAGGAATTAAGCTGACCGAAAGCTATTCGATGTATCCTGCGGCTTCTGTAAGTGGTTGGTATTTTGCGCATCCGGAAGCTAAGTATTTTGGATTGGGACAAATTTCTTTAGATCAAGTCGAAGATTATGCACGACGAAAAGGAATCAATCGAGAAGAAGCCGAGCGGTGGTTAGCGCCGAGTTTGAATTATGATGTGTGATTTGGTGGATTGGTTAATTGGTAGATTAGTGGATCAGTGGATCAGTGGATTAGTGAATCAGTGGATTAGTGAATCAGTGGATTGGTTAATCAGTGATTAGTTAATCAGTGATTAGTTAATCAGTTAACTAGTAAAGCAGATTAACCCAGAAGGGGTTCAATTAATCGTTCACCGAATAAAACTGATCACCGATCAACTAATTAACCGATCACCAAACCTATAAGGCTATGAGTTCACGATCATTTGAAGAATTAGAGATTTACAAAAAGAGTTGTATTTTTAGAAAAAAGATATTTGAATTAGCAAAAACATTTCCATCCTCTGAAAAATTTAAATTAGTAGACCAACTCGTAAGAAGTACCCGAAAATGTCCCGCTAATATTGCAGAAGGACACGGACGATATCATTATCAAGAAAATATACAATATTGTCGAATAGCTCGTGGTTCTTTGACAGAAGCTCAAGATCATTTAAATTGTGCCTATGAATGTGAATACATAACAATCACCCTCAGAGATGAACTTAAAAGTGAAGCTCAAGAAATTATTAAAATGATTAATGGCTATATCAAATATTTAGAAAAGAAAAAGAAGGAAATTGGTTGAAGCTTTTGTGAATCAATTTATAGAAACTAAATTCACTAATTCACGGTCTACTCCTGAAATTACTTGACACAAAATTACGAAGAATTGTGACTAAGTTTAAAAGTAGAAGACAGGTTAGGTATTCAGCAGCCTACAAAAAGAGTATAGTAAAGGAAGTATTGTCGAGCCACGATCCGTTAACG
>CALGJS010000249.1 GCA_937927835.1 uncultured Saprospiraceae bacterium
AATCCTACAATCTTATGTTCTCGATCTCGCAACCCAAAAACAATACACCATTTTCCAAAAGACCTGTACGCTGGATTTCCTGTTCTTCCTTTATTTCCCAGATCAAGCAACAACCCATATTCCACACAACTATTTATCAAGTTTTCATCCTTGCGCTTCCCGTGATGGAACTGACCACTATTATATCCAACCTCCGTTTTACTAAAATCTAATCCTCGTTTTTCCAGATAATCTTTTGCCGGCTGTGAGTTATAGACACCATTTTTAAAATAGGTAAACATCTTGGTTAGGACTTCAGTCCTGGTTGGTTTTGGTCTGGCTACTTTTTGGATTTCGTTGTCGTTTGGATTGATTAAGGTTTTGGCTTTTAGGATCGCTTCGTGTTTCGTACATTTTTCTTTGTACATCAAAAAGTCGATTACATCGATACTTTTTCCATGCGTCGGGCAGTTGGTGGAGAAGCAGTAAGCAGTTTGAGTTTTATAGTAGACTTGCATCGACGGAGTTTTGTCGGGATGGAACGGACAGCAGAGCCGCATATTTTTATCTGGCTTTAAGTGGTAGTGGTAGAGGACTTGAGAAAGGAGGAGTTTAGACTTGATTGCTTGTATTTCCATGACATAAAATTTATTGAAAAAATATTTTCATCACCTTTTGGTCACAAACATATACAATTGTCTCAAAATAACCTAACCAAACGCAATTGTTTTTGCACAATAGTTTGATTATCTTTGATTTTAATTAAACTAACGTGTACTTTTCAACCTATTGGTATGGATTTAAGCAAAAGAATTCTGGATTTACGTAAGGAAAAGAAGCTTTCAAGAGAAAAGCTAGGTAAAATCATTGGCACCTCTGGTGCTATTATCGGTAGGTACGAACGTAACGAAAGAACGCCATCTGTCGAGATTGCTCGAAAGATGGCGCTGGCACTTGATGTGTCTTTAGATTATTTAGTCGGTAGTACTGACCTTAAACTTGATGCTGAGATCACTAAGAAAATTGTCGATATTCAAAAACTTTCTGAGCAGGAAAAATCTCACCTCTTCTTTGTCCTCGATAATGTCCTTCAAAATATTAGAACTAAAGTGGCTTTCGCTAAATAAATTCTATCAATATTTGATAATTCATCATTCGCAAAACTTAGAGCAACTATAGTTTGTCTTTAAACACTTCAAATATAAAAGGCAAAGAATAATTATCGCTCATCTCTTCGACATAGCTTTTAAAAGTTTCAGAACAATCTTCAGTTTTGAGTAACAATGCTGGTAAATATTCCAGATCATCTAAATAACTATCAATATTTATTTTATTGCGGAATTCTTTATCTCTTAAATGGATAATAAATCTATGAATAATAAGTATTCCTGTTTCTTGATTATTTATCATTGTTTCTTAAATGTAATGTCAGATACTTTTACTCCTCTTGAACCTGGTTGAACATAAATAGGTGCAGCAGTCCCGTCAGAAACTTCTTTTGCTGCGTTTTTGTACCTTGCTAATTTTCTAGGTGTACTAACATCGATAGATGATTTAAGTGGTGACCGAAGTTGGTCTATTCCTACATCAAAAAGCTTTCCTGTTGCTCCATTCTCAGCTTGGATTGTTTTTTTCCCTTGCTCAAATGCTGCCTTACTTCTTCTAACCCCATCACCTATTTCAAATAACTGTTTTTTTGCTTTATGTCCTAAAAATTTCTTCCCGAGTAATGACAGCCCTTTCGTTAAAATTGATTTAGGGAGAGACATGAGAAGTTCTACGGGTGATTCAGTTACTTGTAGAGCAGGATTCCCACCAGCTACGATATTTATTCCGGGAGCCCGAGTGCCCATTTCTCCTACTGGATCAGTATAAGTGCTTACACTTAAAACTTCCGTCGTACTTCCATCGATAGAAACAGAACCATCATCATGAAATGTTCCTTCACTAACTATATCAAATTCATCTCCACCTGTCGTCCCAACTTGCCGAAGCTCTCCAGTCTTCTTATCCTTTACATATTCATTGTCAGCTTTTTCAGCACTTCTTCCATCTGGATCAATTAATAACACCGGATTCCCCAACACATAATTATAAGGACTCCAACTTGCATAATCCGCCGCCAATGGATCAACACTCAAAAACCTCTGCGCACCTTTTTACTCGCGTTTCTCAGTTCTTTGGCAAGACGTTTCTTCTAAAAAACTGTTAGTTCAAAGATAGTTTTTTATTTTCAATTGAGTTCAGTTCTATTTTCAATTGAAAAAAAAAAGATCAATAATTGACCTCGATTTTTAAATGAAGATTATGCAGCGAAGCGGAGTAATATTTATTTAAAAATGAGGAGCCAACCGAAGGGCGGCAGGCTCCATAGCAAAAAACTATCCTCCAATAATTTTAGCTTTCTAAAGGCAACGGATGGAGAGACGGAGGAACGAACATTCCGGCGGCCGTCTGCGGTAGGAGCCGAAGCCGACCAGCGGAAGCGCCCAGCCTTGCTAGTGTGATGGGCGCGAGCTGGACGTGCGAGTTTAGCTTGCGGGATGTGGAAGCTCAGCGTTTGGATTTTCGCCAGGGCTGGAACTGAGGCGACCCAGCAGGCCGCATAACTAGAGGCGGTGGAAGGATGCCATTATTTAACGGCAGACTGTAAACCGACTGTGAGGAACGTGGAGGTGAACGACAGCGACGTGACAGATGCGCCCAAAGGGACAACTGGCGCGACGCTGGCCTGAACCGGAACCGTGACGAACGCCGCTTTCCCTGCGTTGGCTTTGTGCGTTGTGCTGATTCGTGGGAGGATTTATTGGAGCGGATGGAACTTGTTAATGGCTTGTTTTAATTCTTCTAGTCCACTTTGTTTGTAAGCTTCGGT
>CALGJS010000250.1 GCA_937927835.1 uncultured Saprospiraceae bacterium
GGTCCGTTTCTGCGGAAATGACGGTAATTTTGTGGTCACTCAGTTTTCGAATAAATCTTGCTGCGGTGATTCCGCTAATACCATTTCCAATAATTGCACTGTGCATAGATTTTTTTTTGTGAAAGAAACAAAAAAAAAACTGAATAAAAACTTTTATTGATGATGATTGTCAGAACTAGGACAGGATATTCAGAAAGAAAGTGTAGAATTAAGGATATTCTTAGGATAAAATCGAGATAATAATTCTTTTTAAAGACTCCGAATCTTTAATAAAAATTAATAGATTGACAGATTTGGACATTAAATTTATGTTTTAATTAAACAAAATCCTAGACTTTTCTTAACTTTACAAATACACCAGAATTTAAAACTTTTAATCAAGAACTTTATGAAAAAATACCTTTACACTTTTGCTTTCCTAATACTTGCCTTAACTACCAATGCACAGTCAGATTCTTTAGTAATCGGAGAATCGCCTGCTTATGGATATGCCGTATTAGATGACTTATCAACCGGCCCCGATGATATATCTGCATACGTTAGTCTTATGCCTGGAGGAACAGACACCCGTGTATATGTTTGGGAGCGCAACATTATTTTTCAACCCTCTGGCTGGAGAAGTGCTGTTTGTGATCTTAATCTCTGCCATTTGTCATCAGTTGGATCTGCAGAATTCAGCCAGGCCGGTGGCGACACTTCTGATATTATCTTACATGTTTATCCTGGAGGTTCTCCTGGATCTATCGACAATGCGATACCTGGTACTGCAGAGGTGCATGTACGAGTTTATGAAAGAGACAATCCTTCTAATGAAGAGAATATTATTTTCTTCGTAACACTAGATGCAACTACTGGCATTACGCAAATAGAAAGACAGCAATTAAAAGTTTATCCTAATCCAACGAATGATGTATTCCGTATTACGGACAACACATTGGTTAAGCGTGTTAGAGTATTGAATATTGTTGGAAAACCTGCGCTAGATCGTACTATCCAAAACGGAGAACAACTTTCTGTTGCTCATCTAAGATCAGGGATGTACCTAGTTCAGATGTTTGATGATAAAAATGAAGTAGTTAAAACGGTTAGACTACTGAAAGAATAGCATTGAATAATACCTTAATTTCATCAAAAAAGCCCAAAGAATCATCGTATTCTTTGGGCTTTTTAAGTAGAAGTTGTTTAAAAATGAAGCACAATGGTTACGGCTAAATCATTGATCACCAATACTTCACAAATTTGTCGGCACCATAGCTTTGGCTATGAACCTCAAAATTTGCATCGTCTTGATAATCAAGCTTCTAGCCTCACCTTTTGTGAACATTCTTAAACAACTTCGTAGATAAAATTCATGAATTTTATCTACGCTTTTTAAGAATTTCACCTACGCAGGGTATTCTACAAAATTTCTGGGGGTCTCGTACAAACGAATAGATAAATCATACTTTTCATCCAATTGCGCTCGTAGTTTTTGCCAAATTACATAGCAAATATTTTCTGCCGTAGGATTAAGGTTTTTGAATTCGGGAACCTGTAGATTAAGATTTTTATGATCAAATTGATCTTCTACGTGTTCTTTTATCAACTCCTTTAAGACTTTTAAATCGATCAAATATCCAGTTTCTTGATCGACCTCTCCGGTTACTTTTACTTCCATCTCGTAGTTATGACCATGAAAATGTTCATTGCTACACAAACCAAAGACTGCCTCATTGCGTTCGTCCGTCCAATCAGGGCGATAGAGTCGATGAGCAGCATTAAAATGGGCTTTTCTAAAAACGGAAATTCGCATTGATTCTTAATTTAAGTTAACTAATGCGAATCAGTAGTTAAAATTAAAAGTAGTGTATAAATATGCTATTTGCATTTTGCTTTTGGCTATTTGCTTCACTCGATCGCGATTAAAGAGGGCAAATAGCAAATGGCCAAAAGCAAATAGCAAAAAAAATACCATGTCAATTAGAATGATACTGTTAATTATATTATTTCAATTCTTTTTCAACCCTTGATTCGCATAACTATTATTTTAACATCGATTTTCGGTAAATGTTTGTTTTTGAGCAACTTAAAAATTAACCCGTAATAAATGTCTTAAAAAGTGTATTTTTACGAAAATAATTTGGTTGTGGTAGCGTGAAAAAGAGGAGGACTGAAATAAAAGCGAACATTCCAGCTGGAATGAGCATATAATAAACTTTAGAGATTAAATTCTCATCTTTTATAAATGTCTTATTAACTCATTGATAATTAGTGAGTTGTGTATAGTAAATAGTCTTGTAATTAGACAGATATATCCATATTCGCCCCCATTTCTACCCCTTTTTGACCGTTGTAGCAGCCAGCTACCGATTTATCTATGCAATTCAAGCAAATAATTGGTCAACAGTCTATCCGACAATCGCTAACGGAAACCGCCCGGGCCGAACGTATTCCCCACGCTCAGTTGTTTCTTGGACCGGTAGGCTCAGGTAATTTATCCATCGCCCTTGCTTACGCTCAATATATCCTTTGTACTGACAAAGGTGAAACGGACGCTTGCGGCATTTGTAGCAACTGCAAAAAAGCACAAAAATTTATCCATCCGGATATTCATTTCTCTTATCCTTGTGTAGGTTCAAAAGTAATCAGCACCCACTTTATCGAACAGTGGCGTACCGCTATTTCAGAAAATCCATACATGAACGTTAATCAGTGGCTACAATCCATTGGTGCAGAAAACAAACAAGGAAATATCAATAAGGATGAATGTCTAGATATTATTCGAAAACTTAGTTTAAAAGCTTTCGAAGGTTCTCATAAAATTCTTTTACTTTGGTTGCCTGAGTACCTAGCCAAAGAAGGAAATCGATTATTAAAACTAATCGAAGAACCACCAGAAAATACGGTATTCCTATTAGTAGCTGAAAATCAAGAGAAAATTTTACAAACCATCCTCTCTCGTTGTCAATTAGTGAAAATTCCAAGATTATCTGATGAAGAAGTAGCGGAAGGATTGAACTTGAAAGGCTTAACGGATGAAAAACAATTAAAAGAGATTGTTTACCTCGCCGACGGAAACTTTAACCAAGCGCTCCAATTAATTGATCAGCAACAAAATGACAATGCGACCATTTTACTCGATTGGTTACGGAAGTGTTATGGTGGAAAAGGGGTAGAACTACACAGTTGGGTAGAAGGAATTGCGAAGATTGGTAGAGAAAGTCAAAAACACTTTCTTAAATATGGACTTCATTTTATGCGCGAATTTTTAGTGTTGAAAATGACGGGACAACGGGTGGTAAGATTACAAACTACCGAATTAGAAACAGCGCAGCGAATGTTGCGAGTTATGGATTTCGAACAGGTAGAAAAAATTTCAAAAATACTGGACCATTGCTATTTCGCAGTAGAGCGAAATGCGCATCCGAAAATTTTATTTCTGGATGCATCCATCAAAATAAATCGAATTTTAAAATCAAAAATCACAGCATAGTAGAAGCGTATTGCAATACGCCTCTACTATGTTGATAAAATAAAAAATATGGCTTGTTCAAGTTGTGCACCAGGAAAAGATGGAAAACCCGGAGGTTGTAATAGCAACGGGGGCTGCGGCTCCGGCGGTTGCAACCGACTTAATACCTACGATTGGTTGTCTACCATGGAATACGAAGATCCTTCTGAATATGGTTTACTCGAAGTTAGTTTTAAACAAGGAGCCAGTAAAGAATTTTTTCACAATCCACCGCACGTAAACGCAAGTACAGGCGATATGGTCGTAGTAGATACGGGCAATGGTTGGAACGTGGGACGTGTTTCTCTTTCAGGAGAAATGGTGAGAATGCAAATGAAGAAGAAGAAAGTAAAGGAAGATTCGATTATTAAAAAATTAATTCGAATTGCCAATCAAAGAGATTTAGAAAAACATGCAGAGGTATCTTCTGACGAAAAACCAATTATGGTACGGGCTAGAGTCATTGCTCGGACGCTCGGACTTAAGATGAAAATTGGAGACGTTGAAGTGCAGACGGATCGCCGCAAAGCTACCTTCTATTATACTGCAGATGGACGAATTGATTTTCGGGAACTGATTCGCCAGTATGCGAAGGATTTTAGAATAAAAATTGAAATGCGTCAGATTGGTGCTCGTCAAGAATCGGCTCGTATTGGAGGAATCGGATCTTGTGGTCGAGAACTTTGTTGTTCTACTTGGTTGTCAGATTTTAAATCGGTTTCTACCGCTGCAGCTCGATACCAAAATTTAGCCATCAACCAATCCAAACTTTCAGGACAATGTGGTCGACTTAAATGCTGCCTCAATTTTGAATTGGATTCTTACATGGATGCCCTTTCTCATTTTCCGAAAGGAGCAGATAAATTAAAAACAGAAGCAGGTACTACGGTTTTAGTGAAGACAGATGTCTTTAAACAATTAATGTATTACTGCTATGAAAAAGATCGCGGTCGCGGTAAATTCTATCCACTTAAAGTAGAAAAAGTAAAGGAGATTCTAGAAATGAATCGCAAAGATGAAATGCCACTTGATTTAAATATCATGGCCATGAATTTTGAAGAAGCAGAACCAGTAGGTGTGGAAGAAAACTTAACAGGTGTAATTGATTTACCACCAGAAAAACGAAGAAAAAGTAATCGTTCTCGAAAAAGTAATCGCAAAAAAACAGGCGACCGACGGGGTCCTGAAAAAGACCAAGCTCGTGGCCCAAAGCCGGAGAACAAAGAAAAGTCAGGAGGTGATAAACCAAAGCCAAAAAATCGAAATAAAAATCGAGGACGGGGACGACGTGGACCTAAACCTAATGGTGAGCCTAAAGGAAATAATAAAAATAATAACGATAAAAAATAGGGTGCAGTAAGACTATTACTTCTTTTTTTCGTGCTATAAGATTTACACGATGGAAGGAAGCTAACCAGCCAACTAGCTAATAGCCTATTTTATATATTTACTCAATACCCTCAATTAATAACATTTTAATAAATAAATCATGGAATTTGATCTCATTGTCATTGGTTCTGGCCCTGGAGGTTATGTAGCGGCGATTCGAGCAGCACAACTAGGACTTAAAACAGCTATTATCGAACGGTATGCTACGCTCGGTGGTACTTGTCTTAATGTTGGCTGCATTCCTTCTAAAGCGCTGTTGGATTCTTCTGAACATTACCATAATGCTGCGGAAAAATTTTCAAAACACGGAATCAATTTGAGCAACTTAAAAGTTGATATGCCACAGATGATTAAACGAAAAGATGAAGTAGTAGATCAGACTTGTAAAGGCGTTTCTTTTTTAATGAAAAAAAATAAAATCGAAGTCTTTCACGGACATGGTTCTTTTGTAAATAAAAATACGGTGAGTATTGCCAAAGATGATGGAACAAAACAAGAGATCAAAGGCAAAAACGTTATCATTGCTACAGGATCAAAACCCATTACGCCTGCTTCATTTAATTATGATAAAAACAGAGTAATTACTTCTACCGAAGCGTTGAATATTCAAAAGATTCCTAAAAAAATGGTGATCGTTGGAGGTGGCGTAATTGGATTGGAATTAGGCTCGGTATACGCACGATTAGGAACAGAAATTGAGGTCATCGAATTTGCAGATCGTATCATTGCAGGAATGGATAAAGATTGTAGTAAAGAACTACAACGGGCGTTGAAAAAAATAGGTATAAAATTTCATCTCAGTCATGCCGTTACCAATGTCAAAGCGGCTAAAAATAGCGTGACAGTTGAGTATAAGAAAAAAGATACGGAGGATGTTTTATCAATCAAAGCAGACTATTGTTTGATCGCAATTGGTCGTCGTCCTTACACAGATAATCTTGGTTTGGAAAATGCTGGAGTAGCAAAAGACGATAGAGGCCGAATCGAAGTAGACAACCATTTACAGACCAATGTTCCAGGGATCTACGCAATTGGAGATGTCGTTAAAGGTGCCATGTTGGCGCACAAAGCGGAAGAAGAAGGCGTGATGGTTGCCGAATTATTAGCTGGTGAAAAACCGCATATCAATTATAACTTAATTCCTGGCGTAGTTTATACTTGGCCAGAAGTGGCAGCAGTCGGTCAGACCGAAGCGCAGGTCAAGGCAGCAGGCATTCCTTATAATGTTGGTAAGTTCCCATTTAAAGCGTTGGGTCGTGCTCGTGCGAGTATGGATATTGAAGGAATGGTCAAAGTTATTGCGCACAAAGAAACGGATGAGGTCTTGGGTGTTCACATGGTTGGACCACGAGTAGCAGATATGATCGCAGAGGCGGTAGCCGTCATGGAATACCGAGGTTCCGCAGAAGATATTGCAAGAATGAGTCACGCACATCCTACGTATACAGAGGCAACCAAAGAAGCGGCACTAGCGGCTACGGGGAACCGGGCGTTGCATGTGTAGGAAACTTTTGTGAAAAATAGAAAAATGGCGTTGAACTTAATTGTTCTGCGCTTTTTTCTTTGGTACAGGTTCCTTCCCCGCCACCACCAC